>NZ_JAAHHE010000126.1:0-18298 GCF_010692525.1 Moorena sp. SIO3B2 | reverse complement strand
GATTCGAGAGAATCCCGGTCAGTTCTCTATGGATTATGTACAAACCTATCTTCGCATTTACAAAAAATAAGCCCAACCAGGATGCTTAGATCATGTTAGGATAATTACCCTTAATAAAAATCTGCCCCATCTCCCCATCTCCCCACCCTCCCCTAGATTATGGGTATTCAACCAGACTTGATCTTACGACTTTGTCGCCCCATCACATCCTGGTAATTTTCCAGTTTTATCGAGAAACAGTGGTGAACTGCCTAACACACTCCCCACTTGCACTTAGGGGCGATAAAATCGTACTGATGTCAGGTACCCTGTTTGACTGACTTTTCTGGCTTCGTAGGTTGGGTTGAAGATATTGAAACCCAACCCTGGTAAGGATTTTAGGTAAAATCAATGGTTTTAGGGTTTTTTTCAGTCACTCAGGTTTTTGATGAGAGGCGATTATATTTAATAAATCCCAGTCAATTGTCGCAAGATTGGTAAAACTAAGGTAATGGGGGTTTGCTCTTCAATGGTGACTTGTACTGTTACAGTGGTTCCTGAAGTAACTGTCAACGACGGTCCAATAGAAGAAGACCAAGCATAACCACTAGGAGTTGAGGAGTCAGCCTGTAACTTCGCATGAACTTCAATAACAGGTCTGGCTTTAGATGCCAAATTTTCAGCTATTGTAGAGTTTCCTATCAGTTTAGTCGCTCCTTGTTGAGTAATAGGAAAAGGAGAGACTTCCGAAACCTTACCGACAATACTACCAAATTTTTCTCGGCGAACTGTATCAGGTGTAACATAGATTTTCATACCAGGTTTGATCTTTTTCCCCTGCCCAACAGGAAAGTAAGCAACGGTTGAGAGACTGTCTGATGCACTCTGTCGTTGAATCACTCCTAAAGAAAACCCTTTATCAATAACAGAACCTTTACTAGCAGTTATATTCAGAAAACAACCCGAATAAGAACTTTTGATAGCTTTATTATCATTATATTGTTTAGAAAGTTGGGCTATATCGTACTTAACCTGTTGAATTTCATTTTCTCTTTTGCTAGAAGCTTCTAAGTTTTGCTGTTCAAGTTTTTTTCTTTCTGTAGCCAAGGTTTTTAGAGCCGTTTTTTGTTGAGCCACTTGATTCATACTTTTCAAGTATTTTTCTCGGTTTTGAGTTTCCTTAACTGTCAATTCTATCAAGTCAGCTTCATGCTTACTAATGGTACTTAAGTTATCTAAATATTGTTGTTCGACTTCAGCTTCTTTAACATCTAGCTGTTTGAGTTCAGCCTCTAGTTTAGAGATATTTTGCAAATTTTGTTTATAAGATTGTTCCGCTTCTAATATTTGATCTAAAGAAATTGCTCCTTGTTGAACTAGAACACGACGTTTTTCTACCCTATCTTTTAAGCTAGAACTGAGTTCCTTAAAATCTTTAAGTTGTTTAAAAATACTAACTCTTTGTTCTTTGATAGAGTTAAGTCCTTTTTCTCTAAGTTTTGGGGTAATAGTTTGAAGATCCGTTATTTTTTGCTGAATGCTTTCTTTTTGTTGCTTTATAGCCTCTATTTCTTGATTATTGAGAACCAAATTTAAGCTTTCACTAGTTTGCATAGACTGTTCTAATGCATCTTGTTTTTGCTGAAGGGACAACACTTCTAAATTAGTTCGCTGTACCTGAAGAGTATTCGCTAATTGACTTTGTGATTGTAGCTGTGCTAATCTTTCTTTCTGTTGCTGAAGTTTCTGCTTAATATCAGAGGGTTCAATTGTGGCTAGCACGAAACCTCGGTCAACGCAGTCGCCTTCCTTAACATTAATCTCCTCTAACTGACCACTAACAGTAGACTGAACTTCAACTACTTTGTGTGGATGAATTAGCACCCCTTTACTTTTAATATTTAAGGGAAGTTTACCAAAAATACTCCAAATCAATCCTAATATTACTATTCCTGCCAAAGTAGATAAAGGAAGCCAGTCTTGACGGGAGATAACTTCCATCGCTTGGTCTAATTTTTCTGGCGAAGTTAAGTTTTCTAGAGATTCTTCTCGGAATAGATTAGATTTTTTTTTTGGTTTCATAAAAGTAATCCAGTGTTGGTGTGCTATCTTGTATATTATAGAAATTAACTGACAATTATAAAAATGCTTAATTACTATTTTATTCTCCAAGTATCATCAATGCTTAAACAGAATATTCGCTATGCTATTGGCTTAAGCATTATCTGTTTGATGGTACTAATTTTGTTATGGCTGCCAGACTTTTTAAAGAAAGAAGAGTAATAGATAATTTTAGTCTAGTTGTCGAGCAACCAGTCGTGCAAACAACCCCTGTTCTTGACTGAGCTGTGCAAATGTTCCTGTCTGGACAATTCGTCCAGCTTCTAGTACATAAATTCGGTCTGCATTACGAATTGTACTAAGACGGTGGGCAATAACAATACGTGTTGCATGGAGTTGACCCAAGCTGTCAGTCACTATCTCTTGAGTGCGGTTATCAAGGGCACTGGTTGCTTCATCCATTAGGATAATTTTTGGTTTATTGACCAAAGCACGAGCGATTAATAAACGCTGTCTTTGTCCTCCCGATAAGTTACTTCCTCCTTCACTAATAACGGTGTGCATTCCCATGGGCATTTTCTCAATGTCTAGGGCTAATCCAGCCATTTGTGCTGCTTCCCAAGCTACATCATGGGATACTAACGCACCACTAGTAATATTGTGAAAAATCGACCCTTGTTGAACTTGACCATTTTGTAGAACAACACCTAATTGACGACGCAAAGCAGTAACATCCAACCCCGCTAAGTCTTGACCATCATAATAAATGGTTCCTGTTATGGGACTAGCAAATCCTAATAACAAACGAAAAAGGGTTGATTTTCCACTTCCACTAGGGCCAACAAGTGCAATAAACTCACCGGGATTAGCCTGAATACTAATATCATCGATAATTAAAGGGCCATCTTCTCGATAACGAAAGCTGAGATGATCTAAAACAATATGTCCACTTAAACGACCCGGATCTTGCTGATTAATATCAGATTCTGGTTTTTCCTGGAAAATAGATTTCGCTCTTTCCCACATGGGTACAATCCCTAAAATATCTGTTAAGGTATTGCTTAAGCTTGTGACTCCCCCAATATAAGTTCCAAAGGCAACCTGAAATGCTAAAAAAGTACCTGCAGTCAGAGTATTAGGTAGATTTTTTTCTTGGTTAATTTGGATAAATAATAAGGTAAAACAGAACAGGATTACTGAGCTAATTAAGGGTAATGCTTCATTAAAGGTAGATAAACTATCATTAATTCGTTGAATTCCTGCGGTTAACTTAGTTTTTTGACTGTATTTTTCTGCCCAAGCCCAAAAAGCACGTTCTTCAGCAGCAGCGACCCGAAGTTTAGCCACTCCATTAATCAGTTGTACTGTTAAACCATCAATTTCTCCATCAAGAGCCTCTTGTTTTCGCTCTTTCCGAACTAAAACAACACCAGAAACAACTGTGACAATCACCGCAATTACAGATAGTCCTAAAGCAACTAGAGCAAGTTTAATACTATAAATAAACATTAATCCTAGATTCAACAGAGAAAAAACGCCACTGAGTAATGTGCGCTGAGTTGCCCCACTTAATAGATGATGAATTTCCCGTATTGCTAGGAGACGATTCACTAGATCTCCAGACGTATATTGCTGAAAAAATGACGGACTTAACTTAAGCAGTCTGTCCCAAACCGCTAATTGTAAATTTCCATCAGCGACTGTTTCTAAACGCAAGGTCATAATTCCTTGAGAAAGTTGAAAAGCGGCTTGAGCAAACGCAGTAGCAAATAACACTAACCCAATGTGCTTTAATAATAGTAAATTACTGCCAGGAATTGCTTGATCCATTAACATGCCGGTGGCTTGGGGCACAACCATTCCTAAAAGAGTTGCTATTATACCGATCAGGGCAATTAATCCTAATTCTTTTTCATAGCCTGCTATACTAAATCTAAATAGTGCCCCGACGTCTTGAACAACAAGGGGCAAAGGACGGTAAAACATATAAGCTTGGGAGCTAATATGTTTAGCGACTTCCTGATTAACAGGGGTACGAGTTTTTTTGATAGGATCAAATAATAGATAGATACTGTTTTTTTGGGGATTTGGTAATAAAGCAACAGGACAGTTATCTTGATTATACCCAAGTAAGGGGCCATGTTCTGAGAGCCACCAATCCCCCACTAATCTTACAGAACGAATACGGCATTGAGAGGCATAAGCGATAGCTTCTAAGGGATTAGCCAGCTTACTCATATCTTCTGATGCAGATGGCGGTTTAATTACAATTTGCATAGCACGGCCTACCGCACCCGCTGCAATTAATAGAGGTGTTCCTGATCCAAAAAAAACATCATAACCCGGTTTTAGTATTGAGGTTAATTTTCCTAATGCTGATTGAGTAACTTGGCTATTTAGTTGTTGTCTGGCTTGAAACCGTCTAAAGTCGGATTCTTTATCTTCAATAAATTTTTGGTTTAAATAGTGATAAAAATAGTTATGTAAGAGTTCTAAGCTATGGGTAATTTTTTCTGCTTGTTCTATATTCTCAGTAGTAGTTATTTTGAGTTGGCTGGCATTTTCGGATTTTAGCCACATTCTATTACTCAGAGGAAATAGAGCAGAATTGATCTCTAAGGTTAAATCTGGCTTTCCTAAATAGTGAACTTCTCCTTCTCTAATCTCTACCCAAATGATTGGCTCACTAAAATATTGAATACTTTGTTTATCTTCTAGAGAAAAGTATGAAGAAAAATCAGGATTGATAATTTTGATTACATTATTTAAAGGCATCTGGTTAATACTTTTTCCTAAATGCCGGATCCAGCTTTCTAGGATTGCAATCCCTTGAGAATTTTTTTGAGAGATTTGTTTTACCAAATATTGTATAGCTACAAATTCTAATTCTGCACCTTCTATTGCGACCCCTAAAAGGGCTTGACCAGAAGAATCTAAACAATGACCAAATAAGCCTTGTCCTTGTTCTACAGTAAATAGATAATGACGATTTCCTTCTGGTTCATTATTCTTCATTTCTGTGGCAAATACAGAGACTTGTCCAGAAACCACCACCCAAACAATCTCAGGGTTATTAAGTATTAGTGGTTGATTACCTTGAATTTTGCAGGATTGTTGACTATACATAATATACAGCGGTTTGCAATTGGGTGAGGTACAAATTCTTGGGTTTTAGGGAGCAGGGAAGAGGGAAGAGGGAAGAGGCAAGAGGCAAGAGGCAAGAGGCAAGAGGCAAGAGGCAAGAGGGACTTCGGAGCAGGGAGCAGGGAAGAGGGAAGAGGGAAGAGGGAAGAGGGAAGAGGGAAGAGGGAAAAAATAATGTGTACTTCATAGCTATGAGAAACGCTATAAATATTTTTGATTCTTATTAATGACTACTGATGAGGTGTTGATAGGTTCCTGTTTCTTGGCGTAATTGTTCATGGGTTCCCCGTTGAACAACGTTTCCCCTATCCAGGACAATAATCTGATCACAATCTCGAATGGTACTGAGGCGATGAGCAACGACAATGCAGGAACACCCACGCCGTCGTAAATTACGATCAATGATTAATTCTGTTTCTGCATCTAAAGCACTAGTTGCCTCATCTAAAACGAGAATGGTAGGATTTCTGACTAAAGCGCGAGCAATTTCAAGGCGTTGTCGTTGTCCACCACTGAGATTTGCTCCCCCTTCACTCAGTGGAGCATCATATCCTTTTGGCTGAAACAGAATTGATTCATGAATTGCCGCATCAGTGGCAGATTTAACTAAGTCTGATTCGGGGATGGTGGTATCCCAAAGGGTTAAATTCTCTCGAATTGTACCAGCAAAAAGAAAAATATCCTGTTCAACCATTGCTAAGGAATTGGCAAGAACAGAACGATGAATTTGACTGCGAGGAATACCATCAAAAAGGATTTCCCCCTGCCAAGGAACATATAATCCACAGGCTAATTTAGCAATGGTTGATTTTCCTGAACCACTACTACCGACTAAAGCAATTCTTTGCCCCGGTTTGATAATTAAATTAAAGTCTTCAATCAGGGGAGATTCTAAGCGATTATACCCAAAAGTGATGTTACGAAATTCTACATGACCCTGTAATTTAAATGAATCGGAAGTTAGACTATAATTGTTGGTAGGACTGGCAAACTGATGGGGCTGACGAGTGGCTTCTTCATCAATAGGATTTTGTAGTACATCATCAAGGCGATTAATATCAGCTTCTAATTCTTGTAAGGTACTCCCAAAATTAATCAGTTCATTAATGGGTTTGAGAAAGCTACTGGTTAAAAGTTGATAGGCAATTAGCATTCCAATGGTTAGTTCTCCCTTGATAACCCGTAAGCCTCCGATTAGCAAGATAGAGGCTGTAGCTAAGGCGGTTAACAGATTGGGAAGTGCATTGAGAATTTGTGTTTGTAAGCCTAATTTTTGTTGAGCGTTTAAGGCTTTAGTATAATAACCGGCAAATCGAGTAAACAGATCTGATTCGAGTCCAGAGGCTTTAATGGTTTCAATTGATTGAATGCCACCAATCGCTGTACCAGCAACTTTTCCATATTCCTGGGCTAAACTAATATTGGCATCTGTCCGATTACGAGATAAGTATTGAAGGGCTATAAAATTAAAGCTAGCAAATAGAATCGTGATCGTGGTTAATAGTATATCATAAGTAAACATTAATAGGGCATAAAGCCCCATCATGATCACATCAATAACAGTGGTGGCTAGACGGCCAGAAATTACTTCTGCTACGCGATCATTGAGTTGAGCGCGATCGCTGATTTCACCCGAAAACCGTTGAGCATAAAATCCTACAGGTAAACGTAAAATATGCCATACAAATTGTCCAGACATACTAACCGAAAGTTTGACTAAAAGTCGGCGTAATACTTTTAATTGCAGACGGGCAAGAAGTCCCTGAACAATTGCAGTAATCACCATTGCCAATAACATCGGTCTTAGCCAGTCTTGATAATCATCAATTAAAATTTTATCGACAAATACTTGGCTAAAGATAGGAACTATCAACCGAGGAAAGGTTAGGATTAATCCTACTAATATAGAGAATACAATTGATTTATGAGATGTTTTTAAGCGATTTATTAGAGAAGAAAATATACTTGTTTTTTTTCCTGTTTTTTTAAAATCTGGGCCAGGTTCCATCACTAGAACTATTCCAGTGTAACCTTGGCTAAATTCTTTTAACGATAGTTTACGGGGACCCGTTTCTGGATCATTGATGTAAACACAATTTTTGCCAAATCCTTCGACAACTAAAAAATGGCAAAATTCCCAAAATATGATAAGGGGCGGATTTAAAGTTTTTAAGTTTTCCAATGACTTTTTAAACCCTTTTGCAGTCAAACCATAGGTTCTCGCTGCTTTAAGTACACTAGAGGCTTTACTGCCATCCCGTGATACACCACATACTTTTCTTAATTCAGGAAGGGGAACAAAGCGGTGATAATAACCCAAAATAATGCCTAATGATGCTGCTCCGCACTCTACTTCTTCCATTTGTATGAGGGTAGGGGTGCGAACACGCCTTATTTTAGTATTGATACTTTGGGTTATGGTTAACATAGTTAAGTTTTACTTTAAGAATTAACGATTAACAGAATGATTTTTCAAATAATCTGATTTCTCCCCTAGAGGTTAAGCAAGGTAGCATATATCTATCAATGAAACGAATCATTAAGGTATTTTTATGGTTAACCTCCCAAATGCAGTTAGGTATATTAGCTTTGTTTTGACGTTTAATGGCTTCAATCAATAGCGCAATCGCGCGCCCCATTTTTTGTAAATCTTTCCTGACAAACATACAGTTATAAAGTATGCTATCCACTGCTACACGCTCTGTTAACATCCATCCTACTACTTCTCCTCGATACCGCAAGCCTAAACTATTTAACGGCTCAAAGTTTTCTTCATACTTAAAGGGATATAATGTTTCTTTAATCCAAGACTTATCCATTTGCGTTTGCTCAATAATCAAACGTTCTTTATAAGTAATATCTTCCCACGAGAAAATCTGCATATCAGACGGAAGTAATTTTGTTTTCTTCATAAAAGATGCTTGAAAAATTTTTACCAAATCTGAACGATATACTAACTCAATATTGGAAAGTCTCCAATTACATTTTTGTAGCAATGCTTCTAATGGAAATATTTTAGATTGAATTTTAAAATCATATAATTCACAAAATAATTCAGCTTTTGTACAACCTCTTACAACTAATTCTCTTTCTAAAAAACTTAATAAGGCTGTCCCTACCCCCTGACGACGATGACTTGGCAGTACAAAAATAGAAAGTATTTTTGTACAGTTATAATCTGGTAATATTTCAGCCAAAACGAGGCCAACAGGTTTATTTAAGTAAGAAGCACCAATTGCCACCATAGACCCTTCAGGGGTTAAAGTTCGCATTTTGGTACGAAATAGAGGAAAGGTCAGTGGTTGATAGAAAAAAGCTTGTCCGAATTTATCAATACGAGTTAATTCATACATTAGACCTTTATCTTTAATTTTAATTAAAAATCCTAAATAGATAGTACTACTTAAGTTAAAGATTATTTCAAATAAATCATAATAAAGTTTTTTAAAAAGTTTTCAAACTTTTTCTACTTTCTTCAAAATAAGTTAAGTAAGGACTCATATGTTTCTTGACAAAATTACTCATAGCAGTATTTGTTATTTGGACAGAGAAAACGCATTTAGGAATATTTACTTGTGCTTGAAGTTGAATAGCATTCACAACTAAAGTCATTCCTCTAGCTCTTTTTTGTAGATCCTTTCTAACAAACATTGAGCTATAACGGATAGTATCAGATCCAATCCTATGGGTAATAACCCATCCTACAACCTGTCCTCGATATCGTAAGCCTAAACTATTTAGAGGTTCTAATTTTTTCTCGTATTTCCAAGGAACTAAATCAGGATCAATCCAAGGGTGTTGTTGTTGTTGATATTCAATTCTATTACGTTCGGCTTGAGTTATTTCTACCCAGGGAAAAATTTGATAGGAAGAAGGCATCTTTAACTTCATCCAAGGTGCCTTAGCAATTTTATTTGTTGTTGTATGACAGATCAACCTTCGAGATTCTGGAGGAGTCCAATTACACTTACGCAAAAGGGATTCTAATTCCAAAATTCCTGATCTCCCAGTTGTATAAATTAATTCAACCTCTTGACATCCCCTCAATGATAATACTTTTTCTATGCGAGTTAATAGTGCTGTTCCAATTCCTTGACCACGATAGTTGGGCTTTACAAAAAGGGAAAGCACCTCTGCTGAATAACAATCTTTTGATATTTCTGCTAAAACTAAACCAACAGGTTTATTTAAGTAAGAAGCACCTATTGCCACAATAGATTTGTGCAACTCTACAGTTCGCAGTTTGGAACGAAATAGAGGAAAAGTCAGCGATTGATATAAAAAAGTTTGTCCGAATTTATTAATACGAGTTAATTCATACATCAATAAATTATCGCATAATCACTTTTGCTTTTGGAATATCAAACTAGTAAGTTAGTTTTAAACCTCTCGTAATCATTTCTTTCTCTTGCTACAACTCTTACCCTTATACCGAGCATTATTCTTACCTGCACCAGCTACAGCTTCTAACTCAGCATCAGATAACTCACCTTCTTGTTCAAAATAAGTTAAGCCAGCTTCTACTTCTTCTTCTGTAACTTGATAGCCCTGGTCGATAGCAATTTTAACCATATCAGCTAAACTACCGGCTGATTCAAATTGCTGTCGTAACGTTTCATTAGCTTCTACTTCTTTCATTAAAGCTTTAGCATGTTCAGACAGCTCAACAGGGGGGGTAGCAAATTCTAATTGCTGCTCTTGCATCACAGTCAAAAGCTCTTCTTCAGTAAAATTATAGCCTTGGCTAGCTGCAATTTCTAGCACCTGTTCGGAGCCTTCTGCTGATTCCAATTGCGCTTTTAAAGACTGATCTGCTTCCGCAGCTTTGATTAAAGCCAATACTGATTCTCTGGACATTTATTTACTCCTTAATTAAGTTCGGTAAGTTGTTAGTTATTTTTTGCTGCCATTTTAAATAATTGCTAGAAGTTGACCACATAAATTTTACAGGTATTAAATCTCATAAATCTTGCTTGATTTCATAAGAGTTTTAGAGACAATTTACTTGTTAAAAGTATTGTAGTCAACTACTAGCTATAGCTACTCACTAAAAACCATAGCAGTTAGGATTATTTAAGCTTTTATCTTAATTTTCTCCTTAGCCTTATTCTTCTTCTTACCTGCACCAGCTACAGCTTCTAACTCAGCATCAGATAACTCACCTTCTTGTTCAAAATAAGTTAAGCCAGCTTCTACTTCTTCCGCTGTAACTTGATAGCCCTGGTCGATAGCAATTTTCACCATATCAGCTACGCTCCCGGCTGATTCAAATTGCTGTCGTAACGTTTCATTAGCTTCTACTTCTTTCATTAAAGCTTTAGCATTTTCAGACAGCTCAACAGCGGGGGTAGCAAATTCTAATTGCTGCTCTTGCATCACAGCCAAAAGCTCTTCTTCAGTGAAATTATAGCCTTGACTAGCTGCAATTTCTAGTACCTGTTCGGGGCCTTCTGCTGATTCCAATTGCGCTTTTAAAGACTGATCTGCTTCCGCAGCTTTGATTAAAGCCAATACTGATTCTCTGGACATTTATTTACTCCTTAATTAAGTTCGGTAAGTTGTTCGTTAAACCCACCAGTTTTATTAAAGCAAGTAACTAATAATTAGTCAAGACTTTTTTTGTAAAAAAAAATAACTATAAATGAAGTAATTGATAGTTGAATTTATTATTTTTTTATACAAACTACTCTATCCTTGGTGTTTATTACCAAGGATAGAGAGGTAGTATAGCAATGTAAGCGCTATGTCGTAAAGATCTAAAAATTAATGTTATCGATAAGCACGATATTAAGTATGATACTCAATTTTAAATACAGGTATTTTTGCTAGTTTAATTTCATCCAAAGTGTATTGTTCACATACTAAACTAATCCGAAATTTAGAACTTTTAACCTGATTAACTGAATGGGTCAAATTTCCATGAAAATAAAGCAAAGCATTTTCTTTCGGTTGAATTGTTGCAAGGGGAAATTTACCTCTTTTTAGTACCAATTCACCACCCTCTAAATCAGATGGAACTTTAACATACATAACACTAACATAATCAGGAATGGTACGACCCTGAACATATCCCTGAAGACTACAATCAACATGATCTTCTACTTTCCCTCCTTCTTTGATAATTAAAGGATTAAGATAAAAAACATTACAAGTCGGTTTTAACGCCGTCTTTAAATAGGGTTTTAAGAAAGGAAAGTGCTGTTTGACTTGCTCTATCCCGTTAGTTTTAAAGACAAGGGAGAAACCTTTTGTCCCACTAAAGCTTTCACTGAGTTGACTAGCTCCTAAATAAGGAGATGACAAAATTTCCTTTTCTAAAATTTGGAGATAATCCGGGTTAAACGCTTTCTCCCTGAGAGAGTAGGATTGATTGAGGATTATTTTCATGTTTATTTAGAGTCTATGACTAACGATAAACTTTTGTAAAATATTCCCAATAGTAAGCATATTCTAAGGGGTTAAGACCCCTGTGAAATAGCTAATGTATAAAATTGGGATGCTCTCCTGCAAACAGAAACAACAACTATCTTACTGAAGCCATCTGTAAATCTTTATTTGCTTCTACTTTTTTCTCCTTATTTTCCTCTAGTAACCGAACTAGAGTATTACCAATCCTCAACATTTTTGTTTGAGTCTCCCGAATAATTTCCGGATGAACCTCACTAGATTTCCATTTTTGCACTTCATGCTGTCGAACTTTTTCAAAAATTTCCTCATAGGGAAATCTCAAATCGAGCGGATCTTTAACTTGTGAGCTATTTTCTTCATTTACTTCAATTGGCTTAATAATTCCGTAAGGAGTAGGTAGATACAATTTCTGGAAATTTCGATAGTAGCCGCCCATATAAGCAGAATCCCATCCTTTAATTCCTTTACTCATACCGTAAAAATTAGAAGCAGCAATGCTTGTAAAAACATGGGCTAAAGGATTATACCCAGTGTGACACTCAATATTCTCTTCCGAAAAATCAAAGTAGTATTGCTGCGTTTCATCTGGGAATACAATTTCTAGCTGATAAATTAAATTCCAATGACAATACTCTAGAAATAAAGAGTCTTGCTTCTCCTTAATAAATTTAGGAAAATTACAGCAAATTTCCGAGCGAATCGTTTGCTTCATTTCCTCTAAATCATAGTTATCAGAATTATCATCAATCAGGCAATCACCAGTATTAGTGGGCGAGAAACGTAAGTCATAGCGATCATCTTCTACCATTTGCACAAAAGAAGACTTTTGTTTCATGTAGCTAACTTCGCCATTTTTGAAAGTAACTACATCCCCTGGATTCAAAGGAAAAACATTTTCTCCAACTTCTGGACAAACAATGGCTACATCTCGACAGAATTGCTCCCTAGTAACGGGAAAAACGACTTTATTTAACCAAGATGTACCCTTAATAAACTTAAAACCATTGGCTCCCGGAGCAATAGAATGGGGTTTAATTAAACTAATCTTTTTTAGGTCTTGATCATAGGCGGCATAAGGAAATGAACAAGACTGATTATTTTGATGTTGTGTTTCTAACATCGGTTGCCAACCTGCTAGTAAGAAATCAATCTCAGGATAGCGAGACTTAACCTTACGAATTGTTTCAAGGCTTACATCCGAATCAACTTGATTCCAGAAAACCCCTGAAGGATCAGTGAATAACATCCCATATTCAGGAACACGATTTTCTGAACGAGTTGCAATTAAACGAGTTGAACCAATTTTGACCTCACTCCAATCTTTCAATTTATAGATTTGTGAATATCCTAAATCTCGTAAACAAGTTTCCATCAACTTATCTTGAGGAATCAACACATCAACATTTTTCGGTAGAGAAGCTAGGGATTGAATATCAAAATGATCTAAATGACGATGAGAGATAATCAAAATATCAAACCCTGGAATCTGGTCATGGAACACTTTTCGTTTAGGACAAATATCTTCTATTCCTTCACAGTGAGAATCCCATAAAATTGGATCCATCAAGATTTTACAATCTTCAGTTTCCACAAAGATAGAAGCGTGACCAATCATCTGAATCTGCATAATTTTCCTCAATGCTAATTAACAAAAATACAGGGGTAATTCAGTTAGGTAAAAAGTTCTGGGTTTTTAGGGAGCAGGGAGCAGGGAGTAGGGAGCAGGGAGCAGGGAAGTCGGAAGAGGGAAAACAATCCTGTGTAGCTGATAGTTATGCAAACCGCCGTAGTTGCTAGTTCATGATCTTATCAGCCAGTTTTTCTAAGACCTCAGTTAGTGGATGATGGGGAAAAGCTAAAGAAAAAATACCTCGACTGCCCAGCATCATCATATCTTCTGACCAGGGGATAACTGCAGCTAATGAAAACCCATAGTCTTCCTTGACTTTATGACTAAAACGACTAATTCCTAAGGATTCAATCATCATATTCATTACCAGCAAGGTTTTCTGTATGTTTAACTTGTTGGCCAAGTCCAACATAATCCCAGTTGCTTGAAAATCTTGCTGATCCGGTTTCATAATTAAAACCAGAGTATCAGACAAGGTTAAAGACACTAATACCTCTTCATTCAGACCTGGATGAGTATCAACAAACAGAAAATCTAGATTTAGTTCATTAATTAACGTTCTAAACCCTTTTTCCAGTAAGCGAATATCATAGCCTTCTCGCAACATTCGGCTAATATCTTCTTGTTTCATACTAGCTGGAACCAAAGACAGAAAACTGTTTTCGGTTGGCTTTTTACCTTTCGCAATCACATCATAGTCGGTTTCAGTAATCTGACAGCGGTCTTGAAGACCTAACACGGAGGTTACATCATAATCCGCTTCAGTAATTTGACAATTATTCCATAGGTAATCGTTTAAAGAATAACCTAAATGAGCTTGATTCAACCCAAATAACACATAAATACCTGGGTTATGGAGGTCTGCATCCACAATTCCAACTCGATGGCCATGACTAGCAACAATAGTCGCTAAACTGGCAGTTATGTTGGTTTTTCCTGCTCCCCCTCGATAAGAGTGAATGGCAATAATAGACATAAATATAATTTGAGCCAAAAATACTAGGGTGTAGCTAACTTACCAAAATTGTTTTAAACCACATGGTGCATCTCATATTTGCTGTTTGACCCGGTGGTGCGTTACGGGACGGACTTTTTCAAACAAGGCGTTGAAGTGGAAAATCAGGGCTAGCCCGTCCCTAACGCACCCTACGCAACTAAATCATGTTTTTATATTGTTATTATCCTGTTTTGATAAAATACTGCTGATTATTATTCAAGGTTTTTATTTTTTTCAACATCCAATTAAATCGAGAGCCAGCTAACGTTAAATTATCTAAGCGGTTATCACTCATTTCATCATCATAGGGAACAGAAGAGTCTAAAGTTTTTTCACTACTGTAAATTCTCCTTTGATAACCTAGTAGTTCTACAGTAGTTTTAAATCTCTCTATCGCCAATAAGGAAACTGCTCGATAAAACCTTGCTGAGAAACCAATATCTTCCTGTAATTTAGTAGCCAGTAAATTTCTAGCAATTGCTAGTACTCTTGAATCCTCAAGACAGCGAACATTAACTGAACTGAGCTGGGAAACCCCAAAAGGCATTTCACCAAGAATTTCCCCTCGCTTAAGGGCGATAATCTCTCGCTCAGACGTAACACTATAACTATTATCTAGGGCTGCAAAAGCAGTTTCCAAAGGACTTATAGCCGTTTCTGCTAAAGTAACACTTGCGAAACCATCAAGCAGAATATACATCTTTTCAGCCGGTCTTCCTTCTTGGAATAGCAGAGTATCTGCTTTTATTGTCTGATAATTTCCATTTTTAATCATCCAATCAATATCACTATCATTTAGCTCCCCAAATGCTAAAAGCACTTCTTCACTTGCATTTGTTCTTCTTCTCAATCTTTTTGAGCGAAGTTTGCCCCTCAGCTTGACCAGTCTTTCAGAAAGTGAAATGGCAATGGCTTTATAAAAGCGTGCAGAAAAAGCTAAATCTTTCTCTAGTTTTTCCTGTAATTCTTTTTGGGGAATAGCCAGTAACCGAGAGGAACTCTCAGCGATCACCTTACTTGAAGGTAACTCACTCTGAAAGAGTAAATCTTCTCCTATCAGCTCTCCTGTAGTTACGCTGATCAGTTCCTGTTCTAAAACATTACTCTTTTCCAAGAGTGTAAATGCCTGATGGAGCAGATTATCCGTACCCTGTGGCAAAGATATTTTTAGGTTACCCTCAATAATCAGATAAAGAGTCTTAATAGACTTATCACCTTGCTTCAATACTTGACCAGTATTGACTTGTTCTATTTCACTAACACTAACTAGCCAGTCGATATCACTATTGTCCAAACCACTTAATAAGGTTTGATTCATTGATTTACCTCGATAGTAAAAGTTCTATAAACAACCCATCCTATTCTTGAATAATCGGAATTTTTCGCTTTGCCCAGTCGAATTGAAAACCATCAATTGCAGCCATATGATTTCCATAGGTTTGATCAGAAATTGTTGATTCGGGATATTCTGACAGGGGTAAACTAACATCGGATGTGCGTCAAAATTGACAGCGATAAGTCATAATATTTGACCACATTTGTTGTAGATTATTGGCTCCTGGATAGTAGCATACCATGCCAATCACTGCAATTAATTTTTAAGGTTTTGTCATTCATTCATGGCAAAAATTAAGCTATACAAACTCTACACATATATTTCAGATAATATAGCAATGCTAAATCATTCATTTGTAAAATATGCAAACTCGTAAATCCTTGCTGGGCAAGGGTTATAGCCTTCGCTTTTACCAATAAATTTCACGAATCATTTAGGACTGCTATAGCCAATCCGCCGATCTTTTTAGGAACAGTTACATCCTGATTGATCGGATTGACTTAACTGACAAAATAACGATCATTAATTAGAATACTATGATCGATCTCTTTTTGATCAGAAATACACAGACTTTTACTGATTAATGCGAATAGCCAAAGTTTTTACTAATTAGGTTATTCTGCTCTGTCAGCATCAATCAGGTTCAAGTTTAGTTGGTCAAACAGCTTTTTGATTTTTCGACCGAAAAATTAGCACCTGTAATTAGTCTATAAGACTTGATCTGATTTTTTGATTTTACTTAATTATTTCTTTATGTTTACATAAGTTATTATTGGATCTACCGAACCTAGTATGCATAAAAACGCTAAAATTACCAATAAGTCTGATTGGGTAGTGGATAAGACTTGATCTGATTTTTTGATTTTCATTATTTATTAAAAAATATTAATTTTATTGAAGCTGATGCGCATTTAAATTGGTTTTTACCTGTTCCCTATAATGGAATGATTTTAAGAGTGAGGTGGAATGGGCATCTTGGTGGAACGGGCATCTTGGTGGAACGGGCATCTTGGTGGAACGGGCATCTTGGTGGAACGGGCATCTTGCCCGTTTCCTCCCTCAGGCGGGCATCCTGCCCACCCTACTCCTATTCATTCCTTGATTCAGCAACGCCTAAAATCTTGATGATATCAAAAACCATAACTCCATCTGGCCCGATACCCTCGCGCATCAATATGGGTGAAAGAACTGGCACTGGCTAGACCACCTCGGGGACCCCACCAGGAATCCAGGCGTTTATTCACTGACATTGGCGATATCCCCTCAACCACAAAATCCACAGCATCCCCACAAAGATGACGGGAGCGTGTAGCACCACCAATTTTGCGATTGGTTACTGGGTCGCGATACCAAGAGTTAACCAGGATGGGGCGATTGCCAAAGTATTCCCTAACTTCCTCCATTACCTCAGCAATTCTGAGAATGCCCTCCACAATACTTTTCTCCGTAGGAATGCGGGTACCATTTTTGGTTGCCTCTGCCCAACTAAAGTGACCACCAGTGATAATCGCCTCCGATAGGTAAACCGTTTTGTCATATCCAGGCAACTGAATTGGACCAGTCTTGTCAGAGTTAATCTTAATTAAGTCAGATTGTTGTTGATCCTTAGGTGCGTTATTGGGTTCACTGCCTTCAATTTCAACATGGTCACAGAAGACGTACCAGGTTTTTAATGGTGGTGTGCCTAAAGCAACATTGGCCAGGACAACCTGAATATGCTTATTCTCTGCTGGCTGATCCGATGTAATCTCAAACTCAGTGTTTGCCTTGACGAAAACTTTTTGTGAGTCTTTCAGCTGATAGGACTGTTGGGTGCTTGTTTTAAAGAAAGTATCGCTCAGTACTCTTAGCCTAATAGCTGTCTGTGGCCTAGTGCCTC
Source organism: Moorena sp. SIO3B2 (assembly GCF_010692525.1). Taxonomy (NCBI): domain Bacteria; kingdom Bacillati; phylum Cyanobacteriota; class Cyanophyceae; order Coleofasciculales; family Coleofasciculaceae; genus Moorena; species Moorena sp. SIO3B2. The sequence continues at coordinate 864 of NZ_JAAHHE010000126.1, read as the reverse complement.
GACTTTCTGGTTTCCGAGATTGTTGCCGAAGTACAAAATTACTCGGTAACTGAGTGCCATTGGGCAGTTGTACAACAGCAGACTTCCCCACAGAGACTAATTTGCGATCAGCATCATCCTGCCAGCGACGAGCAAATTCAGTTAGCACTGATGGCGACTGCTGTTGTTGCAGCCAAGCTAGTGCTGCATCTTGATGAGGCAGTTTCCCATAACCTTTGAGCATATCCAGGAACTGAATTGATCCCGTGTTGCTTGCCTGTTGCCAATTAACAGAACTTTGTGGAGTGGCAAATTGTAACCGTTGATTAAGCATTCCTTGGTAATACAGATACCAAACAATTGCTGCTGCTCCGATCTTGTGCCCTTGACCATAGGAGTCATTACTGTTACCTACCAGCAATTGATTCCTATGTTGTGAGCTACTAAAGTGATTGGTGCCATTCCAGAGGTACTCGGAATTATTCCCCCCCTTAGCATCACGGAAACCATTCCACAGCTCAAACCCCCATAGCATTGCACCGATTGAGTGGTCTTTGGCAGTGTGGAACTGTTTCCAGCGCAGTGCATCAATCGCACTCTCAACAAACGTGTATCGTTGTCCGTTAGCTGGTGGCTCAATCGGTCGTCCTTGTGGGTAGCGAATTGTTCTATTAGTTAAAGAGTCGCCATTGTGCAAGTGAGCGTCTCGAAAGTCCAGCTCTCGATAGTGCAAAATTCCGACAAACCACCAAGGCACTCCCGTTTGCCGTTCTACTAATCTGTAGTTTCCTTGCCGTTGGAGGATTTCTTGAGCAATGCGGCCAGTTGGCTCTAGGCAGTTTCGCCTGAGCTGACAAGTCGCAAAAAGTTGTTCATATTGAGGTT
>NZ_JAAHHE010000125.1:0-18392 GCF_010692525.1 Moorena sp. SIO3B2 | reverse complement strand
TGCCAGCTTCACTCTGCGAGGTTGCCGCCTGCTCGGTGTGGCCAGATAGGGAGTCACTTGTCTCCTCAAGGATGGGGTTTTCACCCATATCCGTTAGATAGTTAGGATTTTTGAGGTTTTAACCCTCGCGAATCCCCCAACCCATACCCTTTCAGTTTCTGAAAGCTCCTGGTTGGAACGAACCGCACGATAAGTTCCCGTGTGCCCCACGGTACCCAAGGCTCTGCTTAGGATATTTTTAGCAGCATTGTGTTCGCGAAGCGGTTCCGAAGGAACATCACGATCCAGCCGACACCCGCATTTACAGGCATGGGTTCTAGTCGATAAAGATTTCTTGACCACTTCACCACAGCTGGAACAATTTTGGCTTGTGTAGGCTGGATTAACTGCGACAGTTATCCGACCAAACTTTTGGCCGAAATACTCTAACCACTCTCGAAATTGGTACCAACCTGCATCGTTAATAGACTTAGCTAAACAGTGGTTTTTAACCAGGTTTTTAACTCTTAAATCTTGCCTTCGGCACGCTGCGCGAACGTAGGCGACCAGGTCGTTAGACCGGATTACGCAGCGCGCCGGAGACGAAACCTTAGATAGTGGAGCCTTTATGGGTGTTCGGCTTTGCATAAAAGGGTTAAATCTTTTGTAATAAGGCTCCACTATCTTACGGTAACTTCTAACCAGTCTCTTGGCGTGCTCTTCACGTTGTCTACTTATTTTAAGGTGTGTCCTACCTAGTCTATTAATTGCTTTTTTACGGTTAGCAGAGCCTTTCTTTTTTCGAGAAACTCGACGTTGATAAAATATAGCGCGCTTTTCACCTTTTTTGTAAAACCTGGGATTAGGTTCAGAGTATCCGTCAGAGTCGGTATAAAATTCCTTCAAGCCTAGGTCCAATCCAACAGTAAAGCCAGTGGCTTCTAATTGTTCTGAATTGTCTACTTTGACGCAAAAATGGACATAGTAACCATCGGCTTTTTGGACAATCCGAACTCGCTTGATTAATTTTTGTTCGAATCTCCACAAGTCCCATGTACCCTTGAGCTTGACTTTTCCGATCCCCTTCTTGTCGGTGAATTTTATGGACTTATTATCTGGGGATAACTTCCATCCAGATTGCTTATACTCGACTGACCTAGAATGTTTCTTGAAACGAGGATAACCCTTCTTTCCAGGAATTTTCTTTTTGCAGTTATCGAAGAAACGTTTGATAGCACGTTCTACGTTCTCAACAGAGGCTTGGCAAGCATGACTATTGAGGTCTTTAACAAATTCAAACTCTTCCCTTAGTTGAGTGTTGTATCGATAGAGTTCTTTCTTCCCTGTTCCACGATTGTCCATCCAATACCGAAGTACCTTGTTACGGACAAAACGAGCCGTTCTAATGGCTTCATTTATTGCCAACTTTTGAGGCTCTTTAAGGACAGCCTTGAATTCCATAACCAACACTTAAAATCACCTCCTTGGTATTGATGCATTGCTTTCTATTATAGTCGATATCTTAGGACGAAAATTTTCGGGCAGTTAGGGAATAAATTCCTGTTCGGGCTAACCCCATGGTTTGAAGTTACCGTAAGGAGAGTGGAGCCTTGTCTTGATGCAGTCGCTCATGGGGGAAACCCCCAAGACCGCGCTGCATCGCTAATCAATAAGTTTTAACCTTTTTATGCATAGCCTGCCAACCATAAAGGCTCCACTCTCCTAAGGTTTCGTCTCCGGGATAGAATCCAGGGGCTTGCGCCCTCAGGGTCTTTGGTCAGCCAACTTGGGGCTTGCTTCCATCCTGAGCTTGAAACTACCCTACATTTAGGTGCGACCCGTGGCGAATTTAATAATTAGATGCGGAAAGCTCACCTTTCCGCTATTTTATGGGCTATGTCTAAAAAAAAATGCCTATTGCTGTTTGGCGATCGCCCCTAGCTCGCGCAATCCATCACAATCGCAGCCTACCTTATGCTCGTTACTTTCAACTGGCAACCGTTGACCCCAAGGGCTATCCTGCTAACCGCACCGTAGTTTTTCGGGGTTTTTTGGACAACTCCAACCAACTCAAAGTTATTACCGATACCCGTAGCCAGAAAATTCACGACATTAATCATCATCCCTGGGGAGAAGTTTGTTGGTACTTTCCCAACACTCGCGAACAATTTCGTTTAGCAGGCCAGTTGACCCTGATCACTGCTGATTATCCTGACGAAGGACTTCAACAAGTCCGCCAGCAGACTTGGCAAAATCTTTCCGATGCAGCTCGCTTACAATTTGCGTGGCCTGACCCTGGTGTTGCTAGAGTACCAGATAAACAAGCCTTTTCCCCACCACCACCTGCCCTAGATCAGCCTTTGCCAAATTTTTGCCTATTATTGCTCGAACCAGTCAAGGTTGATCACCTAAGGTTGCAGGGTTTCCCCCAAAACCGATGGCTTTACTACCAAGACAGTTCTGGGGAGTGGTTTCAAAAAGCTGTTAATCCTTAGCTTCGGGGTCACACCAAAATGGGTGTGGTTAAAATATTCTATTGTGTTACTAATCCGATTCCCTGTCTAGAGCCAACAGGAACGACAGGTAAAACCTTCAACCTTTAACCTGCTAACATTTGACAACTAGCTCAAATCCCATAACTATCTAAACACTGCCGAATTTCTTTATCCTGGAGATCACAACATGGGGCTTTAGCCCCCTTCTCTGGAGCATCTGGTGTTGAAGAGTGATCAGACATCATTGATGCCATTGAAGATCTTTGCTGAGTTAACTCTTGTAGCTGTTGTTCGAGAGACTCAATCCGGTCTACTAACGCTCGAATTACTTTGGCTTCTGAGTCAGGCAAGCTACCATGTTCAAGGGGATTGACTCGTACACCGGAACGATAGACAATCCGACCTGGTATACCGACCACAGTACAATCGGAAGGAACATCTCGCAAGACCACTGACCCAGCACCAATGCGGACATTATTACCAATTTGGATATTCCCTAGCACCTTAGCACCAGCTCCCACCACCGCATTTTCTCCTAGAGTAGGGTGGCGCTTCCCACTTTCCTTTCCTGTACCGCCGAGGGTAACACCTTGATAGATTAGACAGTAGTCTCCCACAATGGCGGTTTCTCCAATCACCACACCCATACCGTGGTCGATAAACACACCATGACCAATTTTGGCACCCGGATGAATTTCAATACCTGTAACAAATCGGGATAACTGACTGAGCAGTCGAGGAATGAATGGAATCCCAATCCCATGTAACCAGTGACAGCAGCGATGGAACAGCAGAGCCTGTAAGCCGGGGTAGCAGAACAAAACCTCAAGCCAGTTCCGAGCAGCTGGGTCACGCTCAAAGATAATACGGAAGTCAGCAATCAGGGCAGATAGCACTAGGGGTCACCATAATTAACGCTTGAACAAATTACTAACTAGTTTACCTTGTCTTGATGGAATAGCGAGTGGGGGTTTCCCCCAAGACCGCGCTACCTCGCTGCATCGCTTTTTGGTTACTCAACAGCCGTCAGGGTGTAATCCCACCGTTGTCCTCCCTCAAAGGCACCAACCCAGATTTGGTATGTGCCAGCTGGCCAATTTTGTGCGGTTATGCTGGCATCTTTTTTGGAACCTGTATCATCCCCACAAAGGATTTGATTGTTGGGAAACTGAATCAGTAAAGTGGTATCCTTTCCCTCTGTGTTGACCCCTATAGTTAAACTGGGTAAATCTGCCTCCAAAACCATCAGGTGATCTGGAGTAGGGTCTCCAAAACCAATACAGGGATCATTGTTGCGATCGCTATTTGCCATCGATGACAACGAGTAAGCACCACCGGTGTGACCACTGACTTCTCCCTGACTTGGGGAAAAACCCGGTGATAAGTTTAAAGAAGCAAAATTCGCTGTCTGAGATAAAACGGGCATAGAACAGAGGGCTACTATTAAAGCTATGACTCCTCTAACACCTTGTCGCACCATTGCAAAACCCTCCTAAGACTAGTTGTTACTATTTCCTCCCTATTTGAGTAGCAGTAAACTATTAGAAATTACAGTACTTACTTATATTTTCCTATAAACCTCTGTTGTTCGATAGCAACACCTGTGACACTCTGCTATCTGCCACATTAATTATTATTTGATACCTTTGGCGTTAATTTATTCCTTAGCAATTAGCTATCAGCTATCAGCTAATGCGCACGCTACTTGAGGTGCTATCAGCTATCAGCTATCAGCTATCAGCTATCAGCTATCAGACAATGCCTGAATACTTAGATGGACAAATGCCCAAACTTTCAATTTTGTAAAATCTCGAACTATTAAATTATCGTGTTCGATGTTTATTTTATAAATGATAGCTGAGGGCTGACAGCTGATGTTAATCCTGATATTAACTACTTTAAATATTGCTACATATTAATCAGCCACCATAGCTGATCACCCCATCATCTGCTCATTATATTTAGGGTGAATAAATAAAATTGCGATTACTAGAGGTAGAATAAAGGTCAAAACTACGAAAACAAGCGCGTTACAGCTATTTACGTCCTATGGTCGCTCAATCGTTTGATCAACCTCTTCTTGAAATCAGTGTTGAACAACTGGCAAGGCAGATGGCAGATTCCCCGGAGCAGTTACAGCTTATTGATGTCCGAGAACGGCAAGAAGTTGCGATCGCTTCTATAGAAGGGTTTGAAATTCTGCCTTTGAGTGAATTTGCTCAGTGGTCTGGGGAAATCTCTACTCGCTTTGACCCCACAGCTGAAACCATGGTCATGTGCCATCATGGTATGCGCTCGGCTCAGATGTGTCAGTGGTTAATCAGTCAGGGGTTCACGAATGTCAAGAATGTAGCTGGGGGTATTGACGCATACTCAATCATAGTTGATCATAGCATTCCTCGTTACTAATTGCAGCTCACTACTAACTACTGCTATGAGTAGATTCTGCTATCTTAGAACAAATGTTCTTACAGCAAATATTTTTAGATAAAATGTATTAATAACCAACTTAATCCTTGGGTGAGCAGACGCTGCCATAGCTATGGATAAATCCCAGATACTTCCAAGTTTCACCAAAACCAACCCTGATTTTTAGTGATTGATTGGGATATCTAATTATCAGCCCTACTGTTTTGGACTAAAGACTGCTTAACTCAAGCCAGCTTTTAGGCAAAATTCCATGTCTTGATCCAGTCGCTCATGGGGGAAACCCCCAAGACCGCGCTGCATCGCTAGTTAGTATGTTTGATCACCTTAATGGTAACTCATATCTCTAATTTAGACTTTTTTCCCTTTCAAATTAAGTTCAGCTTTGGTTCAAAATGTCTCGCCAACAATTAAGTTTAACAAGTCGGCAACAACATATTCTCTGGGCGACTATTCGTCACTATATTGCCACGGCAGAACCGGTTGGTTCTAAAGCCTTGGTTCAAGAATATGACCTGAGTGTCAGTCCAGCGACGATTCGCTCTTGCATGAGTATGTTGGAAAAAGTTGGACTACTATATCAACCCCACACCTCTGCAGGTAGGGTTCCTTCTGATTCAGGTTATCGAACCTATGTTGACCAGCTGATTCAACCTTCAGAAACCTTGAGTCAGTATGTTGAAAATTTACTGGCAGAGAAGTTGAACTGGGAGGAAGCTAAGTTTGAGGTATTGCTAAGGGATGCTGCTCAAATTCTGGCAACAGTCAGTGGATATATTGCTTTAATTACTTTCCCTGACAATCGCACTACTCGCCTGCGCCATCTACAGTTGATGCACCTAGAGCTAGGACAGGTGATGTTGATTATAGTTACGGATAGTTATGAAACTCAGTCGGTATTGATGAATCTGCCCCAGTCAGAGGATGATAGCACGGTTGATGAGTCGATTGTGGAGCGGGAGTTAAAAATATTATCTAACTTCTTGAATAGTAAGCTGCGAGGGCGAACTCTCACGGAATTGGAGAAATTAGATTGGAGTGAATTAGACCGAGAATTTGTCCGCTATGCGGATTTTTTAAGCAATTTATTAACTGAGTTGACCCGTCGCACTGTAGTACCTAAGTCCAGCCCGATTATGATTCGTGGCATCTCAGAGGTGTTGCGTCAACCAGAATTTTCGGAAATAGACCAGACTCTAGACTTGCTACATCTGTTGGAAGAGGAACAGGAGCAACTGTGGTCAGTAATCTTTAAAGTACCGGAAGAGTTGGAATTTAAGTCTCGTGTGAAAATTAGGATTGGTGCCGAGAATTCCTTGGAACCGATGCGTGGCTGTACTTTGGTATCTGCTAACTATCAGCAAGACCAAGTCCCAGTGGGAAGTGTGGGAATTATTGGACCAACTCGCATGATTTATGAAAATGCGATCGCATTAGTAGAAGCAGCGGCGGATTATCTAACTGAAGCCTTGAGTCAACCAGCTTAAAGGGAAGTGTTACCGTAACGGCAAGACGTTGATCGCAAATGCTGCATCTAGCTCTTTGTCGAAATTATTCACATTACTATACTTAACCGGACTTGAACAATTTTTAAGTCCCAACTCAGTTGCCTCCCTAAAACAGGGAGCATTGATCACCATAGGTAGATATGCACCCGAATCCACCCATTCCCCTTGCCACTGGGTGGGCAGGTCACGGATTTTTGTAGCTTCTTAAGAGTTTAGGAGGTAGATCTTCAGGAAGGTCCGTATCTTTCCTGCTTGTTTCAGCAGAAGACTCACTATGAGCCGATATTTTGTTGATAATCTCCTGGATTTGACTGTTTAAATCTAAATTTTGCCAAATCTGAATCCCAGCGTTAGCTCCGACAAGTATTGCGCTCACTACCGCTATCGGAGTTTTCGCTCTTCTGAAATGGTCCCTGAGAGTGGCACGTTTCATTTTGACCCCTTAAGTGATGTACATATATATTTTGTATATCATACGTATAGCGAATTTTACCACTAGCAGACAGGCTGACTTGGGGGATATTTTTTTCAAAAAAGCCTAAATACCTATATTTACTGGGTTATGGGAACCAGATCATAGTAATTTCTGATCACACTGATCACCAAAAAGCTATAATACGTATATCACTAGCCTCCAAAAAAGCTATAATACGTATATCACTAGTTAATGTCAATAAATTGTTATGTCTAGGAAACTAGTTAGCTTCAGACTATCTGAAGACCTAGCACAAGCCCTCAAAGAGCGCGCTGAGGAGAAGGGCATTTCAGTGACAGAGTTGATCAACAGACTGCTGAGACAGGGTTTGGAAACCGATGACTCAGTAGAGGAGCGTTTAACAGTAGTAGAAGCCTCCGTTGAGAACCTCAGAAAACAAACCAATGTTACTGATCTCGCACTTGCCATTCAAGGAGTTGCTCAATCCCTGGGAGTATCCCCTGTACCTAAGACTGACTCCAATGTAGAGAGGCGTCTGGATGAATTGCAAGAGTTATTCATGGAGATGAAGGAGAATCTAAACCACGTACTGGATCAGGAGCCAAGCAGCCGTAAACCTCGGTCTTCTCTATCAAAGGGGTCTAAATCAGCGCGATTGCGCAAGCTACTAAAAGATCAACAGTCCTCAGTCAACCCCGAGATTCCGAAAGACTCTAAATTCAGGGACTACTAAATTTAGTAACAAGATGCATACAGCGGTTTTGACTTGAATAGCCCCCATCCGTGATTAGGGGGTAAGCTGAGAATGAGCTGTTGGTGTAACCAAGATTCACTGGGTGTGTTCACTGGGTGTGTTCACTGTAGTCTATTCATTTGAGAACTGCTATTGATGTTCAATCATGAGGATTTTGGTCGGTTTAAGCGTCTTGATGTGTCTCCTGATCGAGCAAGAGTCGTTTTCGGAACAGACGCTAAAGTTGTTGGAAATTATTGAATCCCAGCGAATTGAGGGCTATGTTGCCAAATCGACTGTGGCGAAATTCTTTTATTACGCCAAAATCCTGAGGAGCGAAAAAGATGCGACAGAAATTTTATCTCTGGTAATGGGAATTCTAAAGGAATGCTCTGTCGATTACACCATCTTGGAGAAAGATCGATTATACGACCTTATAAAGGTGACAGGTTTTGAAGTTGCTGAAGAGCTGGTTTGTGCAATCGCTAATAATCTGGAAGCCTTTGTAACCTTAAATGCTCAACAATTAAATTCTATGGGCTTTACTTTTCCAGTTTTGCCAGTTTTTTCAGTCAAACAAGTGTTAGATCGTCAGTCATTAGAAGACTGCTTTGATAAGGACTTTGATATTTATGAGATAATTTATGAGCTGCTAGAACCTGAAACATCAGTGCTAAATCCGTGGCAGACTGAACTTGTTCAGAAGGCAATCAACTTGAAGAATTGGTTGGGCAATGACTTTCGTGAGGCGGAGCAACAAAATTGGCATCCATGGCACGAGATTTTAGGAACAGTACAACCTTCTTATAGATATGCTCTTAGGCACATCAAAGGAGTCCATCGAGTTAAAAAAATTAGCTGGGATAATAGATACCAGATGGCTTTAGTGCTCAATGTAGCTATAGAAACTAATAATGAAGTCGATATTTTTCTACAGCTATATGCTATCAGCAACCCAAAGGATTTACCAGAAAATACCAAGATGATTGTACTTGATGACTCAGGTCAAACATTTATAGAAGCACAATCACAACTTGATGATCTTGGCATCCAGCTAAGGTTTAGTGCTGATTATGGGGATAAATTCAGTATTAAAATAGACTATGGTGGTAATTTTAGTTTTACAGAGTTGTTTATGGTTTAGTTTTTTTTATAATTACAAAATGGGTAAATTAGTTGTAATAAATTTAGGAGATGGAAACATTGAAACTGGTTGTTCAGCTACTCTAAGAATTGGAGATGATTGCACTTTTACATTAATAGAAATACTAGGAAAATTGCCTCCAGCACCAGAATTTGCAAAACTCCATAAGCGCTGGCATTTAATATATCAAAACCTAGGTTTTTCTGTACGCGCTTTGAAGAAAAAACCAGAGATAAACACTTCTATCATCAGTAGAGATAAGTTTCGCCAATTATCCATAAATTTGGTAAAAAGTCTAAATAGTTGGCTTAATTCTGAAGATTTTCGTGTCATCAAAGAGGGATTGCTGAAAAATTTAAGCCATTATGAAGAAATTCGCGTACTTATCCAAGTGGAAGATATTCAATTACGACGAATCCCCTGGCATCTGTGGGAAATTTTTGATTTTTATCGGTATGCTGAGGTTGCTTTGGCGGAATTAACCTATGATAGAGTTAAGCGCACCGTCTCTTCTATTATCAACGATAAGGTGAGAATTTTAGCTGTTTTGGGAAACAGTGATGGAATTAATCTTGAAACAGACCGAGAATTACTAGAACATTTACCTAATACAGAAATTACGTTTCTGGTTGAGCCGTCACGCCTGAAATTAGATAGGGAACTATGGGACGACAAAGGCTGGGATATCCTCTTTTTTTCTGGGCATAGTTACAGCCAAGTAGATGGCAAGAGTGGCTATATTTCTATTAACCGAACAGATAGCTTAATAATTAGTGAGTTAAAAAATGCTTTAAAAGCTTCAATTGAACGGGGATTAAAGATAGCTATATTTAACTCTTGTGATGGGCTAGGTTTAGCACAAAGTTTAACTGACTTGCACATCCCGCAAGTTATTGTGATGCGAGAGCCAGTACCAGATCTAGTGGCTCAGGAGTTTTTAAAGGGATTTCTTAAGTCATTTTCAAGGGGAAAATCGTTATATATTTCAGTAAGGGAAGCACGGGAACAACTGCAAGGATTAGAGAATGATTTTCCCTGTGCTAGTTGGTTGCCAGTTTTGTTCCAGAATCCCGCAGAATTGCCTCCCACTTGGAATGATCTTGCTCCAATTAGCTTTATCACTCAGCAGCAAGCCAACAACGAAGACCTGATTTTATATCAAAAAAGACTAGAAGCTTGGAATCAGTGGAGGGAAAGGAACACTGAGTTAGTTCCAGAGCTCATGGAAAGAAACTTAACTGGAGCCAATCTTAGGGGAGCTAATCTTAGTAACGTTAATCTTACTGGAGCTAATCTCACTCAAGCTAATCTCACTCAAGCTAATCTTAGTAACGTTAATCTTACTGGAGCTAATCTCAGTCAAGCTAATCTCAGTGAAGCTAATCTCAATCAAGCCAATTTGACTGGAGCTAATCTAACGGCAGTTCAAGCATTGAATACTAAGTTTGAACAAGCCAATTTTACTGGGGCTTGTATACAAGACTGGAATATCAATCGTGCCACAAATCTTGATGGGATAATTTGTTATTATGTTTATCTACGAGATTCTAAACAAGAGCGCCGTCCCCATAGCGGTAACTTTACTCCAGGAGAATTTACTAAGTTATTTAAAAAAGTTTTAGAAACTCTTGATTTGATTTTCATTAATGGAGTTAACTGGCAGGCATTTATTCCCTCATTCGAGAAGCTAAAAGTTGAAAGCGGGGCACAGGAGCTAGCGATTCAATCTATTGAGAATAAGGGGGATGGTACGATCGTGATTCGCATCAACATACCTAGGGAATTCAACAAAGCAGAAATTCACAATAATTTCATCCATAATTATGATTTATCACTTAAAATATTTCAGGAAAAATATCTAGCTGACTTAAAGGCTAAGGATGAACAAATACAGATTTATCGTCATCAAAGTGCGGATCTAAAAGAAATCATCAAGGTTATGGCTAGCAAACCTATGAATAATGATATTTATATCACAAACACAGTAGATAGTCCACCTATATCAGAAGAGCGTACATTCAACATAGACCAGAGCAATTATTCAATCGGTTTTGGTGACGCGGGAACAGCCAATGACAGCCAAATAGTTGGCACTCAGCACTACTATGCCCCAACCCAAAAACAAAATTTGGCAGAGGCAGCAGCAGAGATTCAGCAACTCCTAAACCAACTCTCACAAACCAAAGCAACCACAACCGAAATTGAAAAATTAACAGTTGTAGCTGAGGTCGCTGAACAAATCAACAGTAATCCTACCCTGAAAGGTAAGGTAATCAATGCCTTGAAAGCTGGAGGATTTGAAGCCTTTAAAGAAGCTATAGACCACCCACTTGTGAATATTTTGATGGCAACGATTGAGTTATGGGAAGAATTATAGTGTGACTTATCGTGTAAGGTGGATAAAGGTTGATAATGGATAAGATTGTTCCAGCTATAGCATTTTAATTCGAGTTGTAAACATACTACTTTAGGCAAAAGGCAAGAGGCAAAAGGCAAGAGAGAATAAAATATAAAATATATAGGTATTTTGGATAATGTAAAAAACTGTAATAACTTTTTCAAATGTATGGATAAACCATCCCTATACCAGCAAGACTTTTATGCTTGGACTCAACAGCAGGCCCAAGCACTGAAGCACAAGCAATTTTCTGAGCTTGATTGGCAGCATCTGGAGGAAGAAATTCAAGCATTGGGAAGACAGGAATATCGGGAATTAGTAAGTCGCCTTTGCGTTCTGCTTGGTCATCTGCTGAAGTGGCAGTATCAGCCAGAGAATCGTAGCCGCAGTTGGTTTTTGAGTATTCGAGAACAACGTCGGGCAATTAAACGGCATTTACGGCAAAACCCCAGCTTAAAGTCTCGCCGGTCGGAAGCAATGATGGATGGCTATCAAAACTTCCTGAAATTTGAGAACCCTGTGGCTTTAGCCCGGGGATGAAAAACAGAGACGGGGTTAACCCCCTTAAAGTGTCCTGGCTATTTCCCTTTTTGACTTTCTATATACTTTTTGACCACCTCAGTGCTGACTTGACCTGTTGAGGCCACAAAATAGGTCGGAGTCCACAATGAGGGCAGTTTTTTGAGGTTAGGAAATTCTTTCCGCAGGTGATGAGATGCTCGACCTTTTACCCACCGGGCTATCTCAGCAGGAGATTCATGGGTTGGTGCGTTAAGAAATAGATGAACGTGGTCAGGCATTATCTCGCTTTGCGATCAACTTCCAGGCATGTTCAGAAACCAAATCAAATATTATTTCCTGAAGCTGTCGGGCTACATGATCTACGAGTACAGCCTTTCGGCGTTTTGGAACAAAGACGAAATGATAATTAATTGATGAGACCGATCCTTCGGTTCGACGGTACTCATAATCTTTGTGAGATAATTTTGCCATTTACCCGGACTTCTTTTGACGAGACCTGTAGTAGCAATGATAATAGTAGACAAGGAGGTGATGCAAATTGTACAAGACAATTCCTGTCAGAGCGACATTTTCAGAAGAAGAAAGGGCTTTTTGGGAATTTCAATGCCGACAAGCCAACAGTCTGTTTAATTGCGCCATTTATTATGCAAAACATAAACATTACAAATGGCTTGAGGAACAGGGAGCTTACTCTACTTACTGGCGTGGAGATGAACTAAGAGCTGGGTGGAAAACATACAAATGCACTACTAAATATCCTGAATTAGATAAAGCCTTAAAAATGTCTCCTCACTACAAGGGAATGGCTGCTCAGTCTGCTCAACAAACTTTAAAAACTGTAGGTGAGGCAATTACTAGTTACAATCAACTTGTCGGGCTTTACTACAAGGGTCAAATAGATAGACCTAGGTTCCCTAGGTACAGAAAATCTGGAGGATTGGCTGCTGTTACCTTTCCTCGACAAGCTCTTACCTATAAGAAAGGATTGTTTTATCCCTCTGTCAGTAAAGAAAGCAAACCGGAACTACTGACACAGATAGTCTTATATCCTCCTCAGTTTATAGACCCTGACTGGGTCAAAGAAGTGACAATTCGTCCTTGCTATGGACAATTGTGGATAGATTGGGTGATTGATGATGGGAAGCAACCAGTAACCGATAATCCAAGTCTTGATTACTCTCAGGCGATCGGAATAGATCACGGTGGCGATAATTGGTTGACCTGCGTTTCGACATTGGGAAAAGGATTTATTATTGACGGTCGAAAGCTCAAGTCCATGAACCAAGGATATTGCCGGTTAGTAGCCAAGCACAAATCTGGTAAATCAGAAAAATACTGGGATTCCCATTTAGATAGAATCCAGCTGAAACGCAACAACCAAATGCGAGATGCAATCAACAAAGCAGCTCGGTTTATTGTTAATAGATGTCTGCATGATGGAATAGGAAACCTGGTATTTGGTTGGAATGAAGGGCAAAAAAACTGTTCCAACATGGGAAAGAAAGGCAATCAGCAGTTTGTAGCCATTCCCACTAAAAGGTTAATCGAAAGAATTAAGCAGCTCTGTACTGAGTACGGAATAAATCTAATAATTACTGAAGAGTCTTACACCAGTAAAGCGTCTTTTTTGGATGGTGATTCCTTGCCGAAAATAGGTGAAAAACCCGAAGGATGGAAACCCTCTGGTAAAAGAGTTAGACGCGGACTTTACAGGACTGCTTCCGGGAAGTTTATCAACGCCGATTGTAACGGCGCTGCCAACATTATCCGCAAAGTAACCACACAGTCATTCGACTTGACTAAGGTGGTTAGGGGAGCTTTGACACTCCCACATAGATACGATTTATTCACTGATCTGTCTAAATCATATCGAAACAAAGGTGGAGCGGTACGGGTTCACCCTACCGCGTAACATCCTTTGAGAATCCCCCTCTTTTAAGTGGGGGAGATGTCAAGAAGCAGGTGTTGATTTGGCTTTGCGAGAAACTAATTTGCCAATACGAACGTTCCCAGAAGCTTGTCTTTATTCCTTTGATGAGGTGATTCAGGATACTTTTTTGTGTGATACTAGCCAAGATTGGGAAAATTAGGTTGTTAGTTGAGTCAACAACGTTTTAGCGACATTGCTTATGCTTTTCAGGTAAAAGGCAAAAGGCAATAGGCAATAGGCAATAATAAGAGGTTGTCTGAGAAGTCTCATTTGCTACATCCAAGCCCCCTAAATCCCCCAATTTTGGGGGACTTTTAGAAGCAAATTGACTCTTGTTCCCCCCAAAGTTGGGGGGCTAGGGGGGCAAAATTCAGTATCAAAAAACTTGGGATATATCCTCTAAAGAGGGTTTCAGGAGAACGGTAGTGATAAGCATGTAGTGATTTGGCTAGGGTCTGGTCAAAGTAACGGAAGCTAAAATCACTACTTGTATACCACTACCTCCTATGAGAGCAAAACCTTAAGCATATGCTGATAGCTGATAGCTAATAGCTGATAGCTTACACAAAAGCTAATTCGTGATATAATCCTGTAGAGCTTTTACTCCCAGTGGTTGCGACTGTAGTGAACGAATTGCTGCTGCTGTGGCTTTAGCACTAGCAATTGTAGTTACAATCGGAATCTTATAGCCTAATGCTGTGCGACGAATTAACCGCCCATCGGCATAGGCATCTTCTCCAGAAGGGGTATTAATAATTAGCTGAATCTTTTGATTCTTAATCCAATCCAAGACATGGGGACGTCCTTCATGGAGTTTTAACACCAACTCCACATCCAGTCCATGCTCTTGCAGCACTTTGCGAGTCCCATCCGTTGCCACTAGCTCGAATCCCAACTCGATTAAGTCTTTCGCCACTGGTACCACATTTAGCTTATCTCGGTGATTGGTGGAAACGAACACTGTGCCAGACAGGGGTAAACGCTGACCAGCTGCTAATTCTGCTTTGGCAAATGCCTTGCCAAAATCTGTGTCAATCCCCATTACTTCCCCAGTAGAACGCATTTCTGGTCCGAGGAGGGTGTCTGTACCAGGAAATTTCTCAAAGGGCAATACCGCTTCTTTGACTGCAATGTGCTTAGGGCTAGCTTCTTCAGTTAACCCAAGGGATTCCAAGGTCTCACGGGACATAACCCGAGATGCTAACCCCGCCAGGGGTACCCCTGTTGCCTTGGAAACATAGGGAATTGTTCGGGATGCTCTGGGATTGGCTTCGAGAATGTAAACGGTTTCCCCCTGCACCGCAAATTGAATATTCATCAACCCCACCACCTTCAAAGCTTTGGCCAGCTGGTAAGTCCAAGTGCGCATAGTTTCCAAAGCAACGGGTGTTAGAGAGGTGTGGGGTAAAGAACAAGCGGAGTCCCCGGAGTGAATCCCTGCCTGTTCGATGTGTTCCATGATGCCACCAATCACTACCCGACCAGTATGATCTGCGATCGCATCCACATCTACCTCTACTGCATTTTCCAAAAACTTATCAATCAGAATCGGATGCTCTGGTTCCACCTGCACCGCAAACTTCATGTAGCGTTTCAAATCCTCATCGGAATAGACAATTTCCATAGCCCGTCCCCCCAACACATAAGACGGACGCACCACCACTGGATAACTAATCCGCTTCGCCACTTCTAGTGCTTCCCCATAACTGCGAGCAATTCCATTGGGTGGCTGCTTAATATCTAACTTCCGCAAAATCTTCTCAAACCGCTCCCGATCCTCAGCTACGTCGATTGAGTCGGGAGAAGTTCCCCAAATTTTGGTTACCGCTTGTTGGTTACCAACCTTCAACCTGCTAACCTTCAAGGCTTCTTGCAACGGGACTGCTAATTTAAGCGGTGTCTGTCCCCCAAACTGAACAATAATCCCTTCCGGATTTTCCGCCTCAATAATATTGAGTACATCCTCTTTGGTCAGGGGCTCAAAATATAAGCGATCGCTTGTATCATAATCTGTAGAAACTGTCTCTGGGTTGGAGTTGACCATGATTGTCTCAAACCCCTGCTTACTCAGAGCATAAGATGCATGACAACAGCAATAGTCAAACTCAATTCCCTGACCAATCCGGTTTGGTCCCCCACCTAAAATCATCACCTTCCGCTGATCCGAAGGTATTACTTCCGACTCTTCTTCATAAGTGGAGTAATAATAAGGTGTAAATGCCTCAAACTCTGCTGCACAGGTATCTACTAGCTTATATGCTGGTACTACTCCTAGATGCTTACGGTATTGACGCACCTGATCTTCCGAGGTCTTGGTAGCAAAAGCAATTTGGCGATCGCTAAATCCCTGACGTTTGACTGCCCATAACTGTTCTTTGTTCAAGGTTTCCAATGGCGTACGTTTGAGGAATTTTGACGTTTCCAGCAATTCCAGCAACTTATCCAAAAACCAGGGGTCAATTCCTGTGAGTTCCTGTACTTCTTCTCGGGTCATCCCTAGCATCAAACCATGACCCACCGTGAAGATACGTTCTGGATTCGGGGTTCGTAAACCATAGCGCACTTGTTCGAGAGATGGCAGCTTCTCTTTGCGATCGCATCCCCACCCGAACCGTCCAGTTTCCAGGGAGCGCAACGCTTTCTGAAACGATTCTAGAAACGTCCGTCCAATCGCCATTGCTTCTCCCACTGACTTCATTTGAGTAGTAAGGATTGGTTTACTACCGGGAAACTTCTCAAAGGCAAAGCGGGGTACCTTAGTTACCACATAGTCAATAGTTGGTTCAAAGGAAGCAGGAGTTTGTTTAGTAATATCGTTGGGAATTTCATCGAGGGTATATCCCACGGCTAATTTAGCAGCAAACTTAGCAATCGGGAACCCTGTTGCTTTCGAGGCTAGGGCAGAACTGCGGGAAACCCGAGGATTCATCTCAATTACAATGACCTGGCCATTGATGGGATTCACAGCAAACTGAATATTTGACCCCCCGGTTTCAACCCCAATCTCCCGAATAATTTTAATCGAGTAATCCCGCAACCGTTGGTATTCCTTATCCGTCAGGGTTTGAGCGGGAGCAACAGTAATCGAATCCCCAGTATGAATCCCCATCGGGTCAACATTTTCAATGGAGCAGATAATTACTACATTATCTGCCAAATCTCGCATCACCTCTAACTCATACTCCTTCCAGCCCAACAAAGACTGTTCCACCAGGATTTGAGACACTGGCGAAGCATCCAAACCCCCCTGAGCCATTGTTTCGTATTCTTCTTTGTTATAGGCAATGCCACCACCACTACCCCCCAGGGTAAAAGCCGGGCGAATAATCAGCGGGTAAGAGCCGATTTTTTGTGCGATCGCTTTAGCCTCTTTGAGATTATTCGCAATTCCCGAAGGACAGACCCCTACCCCAATCCTTTCCATTGCTTCCTTGAACAACAGGCGGTCTTCAGCCTTTTCTATCGCCTCTAGCTTTGCCCCAATTAGCTCCACTCCATGCTTTTCCAAAACCCCATTCTTCGCTAGGTCAACCGCAATATTCAGAGCCGTCTGACCCCCCATGGTTGGCAGTAAAGCACATGGTTGTTCTTTTTCGATCACCTTCTCGACGATTTCTGGGGTTAGGGGCTCGATGTAGGTACGGTCAGCCGTTTCTGGGTCAGTCATGATACTAGCTGGATTAGAGTTTACCAGTACCACTTCATAGCCTTCTTCCCGGAGTGCCTTACAAGCCTGAGTCCCGGAATAGTCAAACTCACAGGCTTGTCCAATCACAATCGGACCAGAACCGAGGAGCAAGATTTTGTGAATATCGTCGCGGCGGGGCATAGTGGTTGCTCTGTGGTGAGATGAAAGTTATTAGATCCTGACTATTATATGCTTGCTTGCCAAATTATTCCCTAGTTATTTATCCAGCTTTTACAAAGCATCTAGCTTTTTATCCAGCTTTAACACATCAAGAGCCCCGATTTGTTTACAGTTTACAGTTGACGGTTGACAGTCAACGGTTAAGTTAACCATTTTGATTAAAACTGTCAAACTAGAGGTAGCGATTTTGCCTGTGAGTGCTATGACCGTTGCCAAGAATTCAGAAGCCACTGCGGAAGTAAATGTAATGGCTGAGTCAGATAGTATTATCATTCCACCATGTGATTTATGGAGTGATGAACCCCCCTTGGAAAGCGATCGCCATCGAGATCAAATTGAGCTGTTACTCGCTTGCCTAAAGTGGTGGTGGCGAGAACGAAGCGACTTCTATGCTACAGGGAATCTCACTATCTATTTCAGTCCTGAGCATATTACCACCAGAGACTTTAGAGGACCTGACTTTTTTGTGGTACTCGGTACGGAAAATCGACCCCGCAAAAGTTGGGTAGTATGGGCAGAACAAGGAAAATATCCCAATGTGATTATTGAACTGCTCTCTAACAGTACAGCTAAAGTTGACAAGGGATTAAAGAAAATTCTCTACCAAGATACTTTCAGGACACCAGAATATTTCTGGTTTCACCCCGATACCCTCGATTTCCAGGGATTTCGCCTGATGGGAGGCCAGTATCAACCCCTCGACCCTAATACTCAGGGGTGGCTGTGGAGTCAGCAGTTGGAATTATTTTTAGGTGTGCATAATTCCCAGCTACGGTTTTTCAGTGGAGATCAGCAATTGGTACCAACACCAGACGAGAGAGCTCAAGCTGCTCAACAACAAGCTCAAGCTGAACGGCAACAAAGAGAATTGGCAGAAAAGCGGGTAGAGGAATTGCTAGCTAGACTCAAAGAGTTAGGTGATGAGTCAGATGCTTGATTCTCGCCATTGCTC
>NZ_JAAHHE010000124.1:0-18481 GCF_010692525.1 Moorena sp. SIO3B2 | reverse complement strand
TTCCTGAACTACTGCTGACTTTTTCAGCTGGTCACCCACCAGGAGGTATTGACTCAAACTATTACTCTGACTAATTTGTCAGTTTTACTGAGATCTAGTCTACCGTACTTTTAAAAGAGCCGCACCCAAATTAATAAGATTAACTCCTAATAAGCTCCCTTTTTATCTCCAGGGTCAACGGGCTATGATTATTATACAGCAATCTTTTTAGCTCTCTTGTCACCCCGTGAGCTTCTTGAGTGAATTTGATAGCGTTTCCCAGTAAATTAATCAAAACTTGGCGCAATTTTCCCTCATCTGTTTTCACATATCGAGGAAGCTCTGGCTCTCGGTAAACGATGAGCTGTAAGCCTTTGGAGGCGGCTCGCAGTCCTAACATCTCTTCGAGACTATCCAGCAGACGATACAGGTCAAAGCTAGTTTCATTTACAGTTATCTGACCTGCCTCAATTTTGGACATTTCTAATATGTCATTGATCAAGTTCAGTAAATGCTCACCACTGCGACTAATGATTGCTAGATATTCCTGATGTTCCTGATTCAGCGATGAGTCACGGTTCATCAATTGGGTGAATCCTAGGATAGCATTGAGGGGGGTGCGCAGTTCATGGCTCATATTGGCAAGAAATTCGCTTTTGGCTTTGTTAGCTTCTTCAGACTTAGTCCGCGCTTTTTCGGCTTCTTTCATACTTTCAGCAAGTTGGACAGTACGTTCTTCTACCCTAGCTTCTAAGTCCTCATTGAGTTGCTGCAAGACCCGGGAGGCTTGTTTGCGCTCAGTAATGTCATGAAAGAACACTGAAAGACCATTAATACCTGGATAAGCTTTCACGTCAAACCAACGTTTGGTCGGTGGATAGTATTCTTCAAAGGTGACAACAACCTGTGCAGCAACCGCCCGATGACATTCCTGGTAGAACTTGGAGCCAAAGACTCCGGAAAACACCTCCTCCAGATTCTGATTCAGAAGCTGTTCGGGTTGACTCTGTAGCATTTGGAAAGCTTGGGGATTAAGATAGGTAATCTGCCACTGGTCGTTTAGGGAAATAAAGGCATCCGTGATACTTTCGAGAATGTTGATGGTACGACGGTTAGCTTTTACCAAATTGTTGATAATTAAATAGGCAATCCAAGCCAACAAAATCAACAACCAACTATAGGCATATAAACGATAAGTATTAGCTGTATCAATAGCTTGGCGATAGTAGAGGTTATAGTGGGACTAAGCGCGATAATTCAAGGCATAAATAGTGCTATGCTATATAGGGTAAGTTTTTTAGGTTGATTACTTTTTCCGTCCAATCCCATGAAAGAAACTGTTTCCACAGCAATGCCTCCATGCTCCCTTGAGATGGTGCAAGCGTTTTGATGATATCTTTCACACAAAAGCTCAAAAAAAAGAGTTTAGGCACTACCAGCGGGGGATTATTGGGAGAAAGTGAACGGAAAAACCTATCTCAGATTGCCGGAAACGCGCTCTGATGTCTCATACCACAGCCTACGGCATTTTGCGGTGCGAGCTTCCTGGAGTGAACAAGAGATTAACGAACGCCGGTTGCAAGTGATGAATAGCTGTCGTCAGACCAAAATCCCTGCGCTTTTGGCGCACGCTACGCGAACGTGGATTTGCACTAATTGTAGACGACAGCGGACAAAGCGCTTTTGGCGCACGCTACGCGAACGGAAAAGTGGAAACTTCACCGAAGGTGTCGGTCTGCCTTACATTGGGGAAATCGGGAAAACGGATAATGGAATTGTGGTGGTAACAACCCATCTGTATGATGGTCGAAAAAGTCTACCGTTAGATCTTGAGTTATATCAACACGGGAACTCATTGCCCCAGGGAAAAAAAGATCCAGCCAACCTGCGCGAAACCGGAGCTAGCCTTGGGGTTAATTGATAAGACATTAAGTCGGGGATATCATCCAGGAATGGTCCTGATAGATGCTGGATATGGAAACAATACATCATTTTTATTAGAGCTAGAAAATCGACAACTCAAGTATTTAGTCCGAATCGCTAAAAAATGCGCCAAAAGCGCACGCTACGCGAACGAAAAGTGAGTGACCCGAACGCCAAAAATTCGGGAGTTACTATTCGGGTTGATGAGTTAGCCCAAAGCCTTCCGGATGAGGCTTTCACAGAAGTTCAACTAAATCTAAATAAGTCAAAAACCCTGTGGGTTGCCACCCTCGAAGTAGAAATATCTCGTCTGAGTGGAAAAAGAAGTCTGGCTATCGTCATGAATCAACCGACTTTTAGTCAAGCCACAGATATTGCGGTGCGACCCAAGGGCGATTTACTCGCCCATTGGAAAGCGCACCGTGACTATTTTTTGACAAATGTCGAAACGGATGTGGTCACTCCCCAATGGGTGGTCGAGACTTACGCTCAACGAAATTGGGTGGAAGTATTTTATCGGGAGCAAGCGTGGTGGTTGGGACTCAAAGAATATCAAGTTCGCCATAAACGCAGCTTGATGAGGCATTTTATCTTGGTCATGTGTGCCTATACTTTTATTCTTTGGCATCAATTAACTGGGGGATTGCGAAGACGATGGGCATCGAAACCTTTAAAGACATTTGCTGAAGCAATAGATGCTTTTCGCAGTGCCATGTCTTGCCGCGCATGTTCATTGGCTCCAGGAAAATCCGGACGTATTTATCAGATATAAAGCGAGTAAGGGCTTGATTTTGGCTTGATTTTGGCTAAAGTCCCAATAGACGTAATCTAGTTCTTCGTTTAGCTGCTTGGTAGGGAGCTGTAGCAGCTGCTGGGTCAGTTCATCTACCTGAGGTTTATTGCTCATAATTTTTCGGTAATGGCTGAGGGCTAGATCGATAAATTATTCATCTTTACCAAAATTATTTTGGTCTTTGACCAGCAACAGCCTATCCATATTGTCCTTGATCAGCGCTTCTAATTCCTGATCAGAGTTGAGGTTGTAAAGCAGGATATTTTTCAGCAGTTCATCTAGAATAACTTCTAAATAATGGCTTCCGCTTTTATTCGAGGTATTTTTTACGATATCATTAGTCATAAACGGTAAGTAACTAAGGGAGTTTTGTAGAATTGCATTCTGGAATTTTAATCTTTTGATTAACTTTTATTTTTGATTTCTGATTTCTGATTTTTTTTATTATTTTAGTAAGTTTTTACCTGCCGTACTGATTAATAAATGTCGGGATTATGTTAAGGCTATTTTGATTATATTTGAGTTGAGATAAATGCTTGACAAATGGATCGTAATAGCTGCTAATCTCGTAGCGAGATTTTATAATATCCTGATTTAATATTACATCTATCTCCTTTTGTTGATTTAAAGGATAGCGCTTTTTATCCTCATGAGGTACACATATTTTTTTACCTCTTCCCACTTCCGACTTCCCACTTCCGACTTCCCTCTTCCCTCTTCCGAAGTCCCTGCTCCCTGCTCCCTGCTCCCTGCTCCCTAAAACCCAAAAACTTGTACCTTACTAGATTAAAAACCGCTATATTTTGATACTGTTGGTGTTATTCAAGGTTAATTGGTAGACTTTTCCTAACCAAAAAAGCCAAGATAAAAACAGCAGCCAAGGTATTTATGAGCTTTAGCAATTGAGTTTTGTTCACAATGGTTTTCCTTGATACTCGCCTGTGAGAGTTTTGAGGAACTTGACAATCAGACCAATATCGTTTGGCGACAGTGGGCGTCCCAATTCATATTTGCCCATTATCGTCACAGCTTCTTCAAGAGTTTCAGCTGAACCGTCGTGAAAATATGGTGATGTTAGAGCCACGTTCCGCAAACTGGGAACCTTAAATACATAACGATCACGTTCATTGCCAGTGACATTAAAGCGTCCCAAATCAGCTTTGGTAAGCTTACCGCGATCTTTGAAGTAATCCCCAAACAGACCAAAAGCCTGGAACATATTACTGCCGACATTGACTCCTTGGTGACAGCTAACACAGCCATAGGCTTTAAACAGACGATAGCCTTCTTTTTCTGAGGAGGAGAGGGCATTTTTATGGCCGCGCAAAAATTGGTCAAAGCGTGAGTTGGGAGTGTAAAGCGATCTTTCAAAAGTAGCGATCGCATCCTTGATGTTGTCGCTGTTGATACCATCTTTATACAGTTGGTTAAATAGTGAGACATACTCAGGGGATTGCTTGAGCTTACTGAGGATTTCTTGCCAATTAGAACCCATTTCATGCTCTGCATGGATTGGTCTATCAATCTGTTCCTCCAGGGTTTCAACGCTTCCATCCCAATGTTGCTTAAAATTGAATCCACTGTTGAAGACTGTGGGTGCATTAATCAAGCCAATCCTATTGTTGATCCCAATTGAACGCACCATTTAGTCTGTACCACCGGTATTTAGATTGTGGCAGCTAGCACAAGAGATGGTGTTATCCTGTGACAGTCGGGGGTCATGAAAAAGCGCCTTGCCCAGTTTAACCTTGTCTTTGTTTAGTTCTAATTTGAGTGGTATTGGCTGAATTGGTTCATCAAATAAAAGACTATAGTCTGAGGATTTGACCATATAGTTGATTGATTTATATGGTAATTTATAATAATTATTTATGGAAATTAAAATTATAATAATAAATATAACCAAATAAATATAAAAAATATTTTTGATATCACTAGTTTTATTCTACGGATCAACCATTAAAGTCTAACAATAATTATGATTATTGTTAGACTTTAATGGTTGATTGTCCATGGGCCACATTTGAAGGTTCAGAAGATAACCCGCTCACCGACTAACCGACTAACCTACACCTGTTCACCATCTGTAGCTCGAATAAATGAAATTGGTATTAGTTAGTATGACCCTATTTGAAGTTCATCAAATGACCGAACCACAAGTCAACCGTAATATTACTGACAATTCGTCATTTGTAATTGATAATTCAGGGTAAATTACCGATTATATCCAATCAGTTTGACTAATTATGATATCTCTTCTCTGGTAATTTGTACTTGGTAATTTGTACTTGGTAGTTGACGATTCACCATTACCGATTGCCCATTACCAAAACAGGGACTATTTGGTATAGCATAATTCAAAAGTCAGAAGTCAGAAGTCAGAAGTCAAACTCTTGCGCTTACTTAGGTTTGAGACTTTTGTCATGTCCTAACTGCCCTGGCGACTGCTATAAGTGATTAACCGGACTTGATATAACGACTAACGACTAACGACTAACCACTTAAAAAAAAAATTACCCGGACTGACTATAATTTTCCTGGTAGAGATTAGGCGAGATCATATCAAAGCTATATCCGATTTTATTATGGAAACATCTGAATACACTCAGCTCAATCCATTTCTCCAGGCTCGTGAGTACTTTGAAGAAATTCTTAATTGGCTCTGTTCTGAAGAAGCATACCGTCTCACCTATTACCAGATAGAAGAAAACCTCTGGATCAATGGTATGGAACTGTTGCGGCAACTGCTACAAGGTTATCTGGATTGGCGGGGAGACAATCAGCCAGAAGCACTGTACCCAAGAAGGCAGGGTAGGTACTCTACCCAGGTCAATCCCCAGCCTGGAAGTGATTGGGGTATTGTCCAAAATAGGGATAATTTGTACTCGGATGCAAGAGGGGGAAGAGAGGGCATCAGGGGAGAAAGGGGAGGTAAACAATTGTCATCTTATCCCACCAGTAGGCAACCCAGCCTAAGGACTATCTTCGGAACAGTGAGACTGAATCGTTTTAATGCTAGTTCCCAGAGAAACTCACTTCCGGATAATTCCCCACTCAAGGTTTACCCACACGGGTACTGTCAGGTGAGCGGTATTCCTTTAGCATCAGAGGTGGACACCAGTTGCTCGGACCCCACTATCCTAGCCCAACCCCAGGCAAAAGCTGCTGAAGTTTCTCAGGAACAACAGGAAGGATTTTCCATAAGAGATATGGGAACTTGGTTTAGACGCCAGTGGTGGCTTAAGCACAATAGTTATCAATCCCTATGGCAGCCAAGGCGTTCTGTTCCCCGGTTGTTAATTAGTGGCACCATTGCCCTAGTGGGAACAGCAGCTTTCACGAGTTATTGGGTGGTTCAGAGTCTAATTCTTGAGAGTCTGGAGGATAATGCTGAATTGAAGGTCAAGATGGCGGGACATCAAATTGATGAATGGCTGGCGGCTCTGATGGCGAAGGTGGAAACGATTGCTAATAGTCCCCAAGTTCGGTCTTTGGACTGGGAGGTTGCTCAACCCTATCTGCAACTCGAGCAAGAACGATTGCCCGATTTTCATATGTTTGTCATGGCTAAGGGGAATGGCTCTTACTACACCAGTCGTGCAGGTTTTATTGAGGGGAAGAATCTTAGCGATCGCACTCACTTTCAACGAGCGATGCAAGGAGAAACCTTTGTGGATAATCCGGTAGTCTCTCGTTCTACTGGTATTCGCCAAGTCAATATTGCGGCTCCGATCTGGTCAGTTCCCCCCAACAATGACACGGAAATTACTCCAAAAAAACTGGCTTTGGACAACCTAACCAACGAGGATGTGCAACTGGGGGATGTAACCCTGCCAAAACCAGGGGAGTTGGCTGGTCCATTTTCTTTCCCCATAGGAGAATTTGCTGGACCGGTTTCCTTAGACCGACTGTCAGAGGTGATTACCAATACTACCTTGGGAGAAGGGAGTTATGCCTTTGCTTTGGACTCAAAAGGAGTACCCATTGCCCATCCAGACCCAAAGGTAATTCAATTTGGTAGGAGTTTTTTAGACTCCCCTAACCCCAATCTAAAGCAAATTGCTCAACTGATGATGGAGGCTAGGAAAATAGCCAACCCGCAAGAGTCGGTAACCCTAATGGAACTGCATGGTCAGTCGGTGTATGTTGCCTATACTTCTCTGCAACACGCGGATTGGTCTGTGGCTTTGGTGATTCCCCGGGCTAATGTGGAGCGACAACTCAATTCTCTCAATTTGCTGGCATCGGTGTTGGGAGTGATGCTGATCATCGCCATGGTTATTGCTTTACTACAGATTCAAACTTTCGAGCAGACCAACGCCAGGGCTCAGCAGGAGGCGCTGCTGAATGGGCTTACTACTCGTATTCGTGAATCTCTGGATTTGGAAACAACTGTGCAAACTACTGTCAATGAAATTGCTACCCTCTTGCGTCTCGACCGAGTGACTTTTGGCTGGTATCACCAAGACCAACAATGCTTGGAAATTCTGTGTGAACATCGAAAAGCTGATTTACCGTCCCAAGTGGGATTCATACGTATCGAATCTTCTGATGATTTATGCGATCGCTTAAGCCAAGGACAGATGGTTCACTTCCATGATAGTGGTGATCAACTCATCTACTGCCAGACAGGGAACTATCTGGCGTTACCAGTCATGATTCGGGGGTTGCATCCTCCTGGCTATTTAATTTGTATGCGCCGCAAGCCTTGGAGCTGTAGTGATTTGGAATTGGAGCTATTACAAGCCGTGAGCAATCAGTTAGCGATCGCCATCAACCAGGCACATTTATACACCACTACTCAAGAACAGTACACAATTGTCAGTGAACAAGCTCAGTGTCTCAAAACCACCACGACTCAATTACAGCATACTATAGCTTACGTGGATGCGATGATTAGAAGCTTAGCCGATGGATTACTGGTAACAGATACCAAGGGCAAAATTACTCGCATCAATCCAGCTTTGGTGAGCTTGTTTGATTTGGGGGAAACCGAGTTACTCGGTCAAGGGTGTCAGGGAGTGTTGGGGAATGCGATCGCAAACCTAGTCACTCTTACTAAGACTAACCCTAAACAAGTCTTTACCGCTGAAGTAGAACTGACCAATCAACGGATTGGCAAAGCCGTAGCCACTGCTATTCTAAAAGATACTAAGGCTACAGATAACCCTGATAGTCAGGATGGCTTTATGGGTTCGGTGATTCTGATCCGAGATATTACCTTTGAAAAAGAAGTAGACCGGATGAAAACAGACTTTATTTCCACAGTTTCCCATGAATTGAGGACTCCCCTAACTTCAGTAATGGGTTTTGCCAAACTGATTCAGAAAAAACTGGAAAAAACCCTATTTCCCTTAATTCCTACCAATGACCACAAGATTCAGCGCACCCTCAAGCAAGTGTCAGAAAATGTTAACATCATTATCTCCGAAGGGGAGCGTCTCAAAGCTTTGATCAATGATGTCCTGGATCTGGCTAAGCTAGAAGCTGGTCGAGTAGAGTGGAAAATGCAACCCCTCTCAGTTGTCGATGTCCTAGAACGAGCAATCATTGCTACGACTGCTCTGTTTGAACAGAATGATGTGGAATTAATTAAGAGTATAGACGAGGGCTTACCTCAGATAATTGGTGACCGAGACCGACTAATTCAGGTGGTGATTAATCTAATCTCTAATGCAGCTAAGTTTACGGATAAAGGGTTTGTATACTGTAAAGTAAGGCGAACTGGTTCAGAGATTACCGTTAGTATCATTGATAGCGGTATAGGCATTTCTGAAGCCGAGCAGACGCTGATCTTTGAAAAATTCAAACAGGCGGGTAATACTCTAACTGAAAAACCTCAAGGTACCGGCTTAGGACTCCCTATTTGTAAGGAAATTGTGGAACATCATCAAGGACAAATTTGGGTCGAAAGCGAACTGGGTAAAGGGAGTAACTTCTCCTTTAGCTTACCCATATCGGTTGAGTCTGAACCTGGAGTCAAAACCATAGCTGCTGAAACCCTGATCACCCAACTAAAATCATCCATGATCACCTCGAAAATGACCACAAATTCCAGGGATAAAACCATTCTGATTGTGGATGATGAAGCTCCGATTCGAGAGCTACTCAAGCAGCATCTTAGAGCAGAAGGTTACAGGATTCAGGAAGCGCAAGATGGTTGGGAAGCAATTCAACAGATCAAACAAGAACCTCCTGATCTAATTATCTTGGATGTAGTGATGCCGAAAATGAATGGGTTTGATACAGCAGCGGTGGTTAAAAATGACTTGCACAGTATGGATATTCCGATTATCATTTTGTCCATCACTGAAGATCAACATGCTCTAGGAGTTGAGCGATGTTTGAGCAAACCGATTAATCTCGAAGAACTGCTCAAAGACGTTGTTCGACTGACCTCTCAAGAAAAGCCGACTAAGCAAGTTTTGATAGTGGAGGAACATCTCCCTCAAGCTCAAATGATTACTCAGGTATTACGGAAAAGAGTAATTCGGATAATTTATGCCCGAAATGGTCAAGATTGTCTTTCTAAAGCGATTTCATTCAAACCTGATATGATTCTGGTTAATTCAGGGATTGCCAAAGAACAAGCGTTGGTTAACAAGGTGCGTTTTGAACATAAATTAGCCACTATATTTTTTATATTATTAGATTAATAATATATTTTTTGATAGTCTAATGATGTCCAAATTATTTTACCACTATTACCTTTTGCCTATTCCCTTTTATGACTTCACTGCTCCCTGCTCCCTGCTCCCTGCTCCCTGCTCCCTGCTCCCTGCTCCCTGCCTTACAAGGGTATGATTTTAAGAATTATCCAGAATCAAGAGAAAATGGAGGAACAAAGCAGCCAACAGGTAAAGGCATTTGTTTAATCACAGAAGCCAAAATTATCAAAAAACCCCTAAGGTGCGCTTTCCGTAGGCGAATTAAATTCGCCACGGGTCGCACCTGTCGGAAACAACTTAAATAACGAGTAGGTTGATTGAGATCACAACTAGTCTGTTGGACAGTGGCTGTTGAGGGTGATTGATCTAATTCACTCTTATTATTGCCATGGTTGTCAGACAGACTGCTAGCAGATAAATCACCATCAGTTTCTCCTCCAACACTAACCAACCACAATGTGGCTGTGGCAATGGCTAACCATAATCTTTCAGCCCGTTGTTCGCGTAGCGTGGCCGAAAGGCCAGGATCACTCATTTTGGTGTGATGCCAGCCCAAACCACCACGCTTAATATCTTTGAATAAACATTCAATCCAACTACGCATACTGTACCAACAGATTTGAGCTTGTTGTGGAGATAGATCTGTCAAGATTAACCAAGGGTCAGCATAGCCCGATTCCCAGTTAGCCAGAAGAGTACAATCAAGACTATGAGTCGCATGCGCAGGTGACTCGACCACTAAGCGTGCTGACCAACCTGAGTAATTAATGAAGACATTGGGACAAAATTCTGATGGTGTGAGGCTCGATAATATCCTTGATGATTAATTCGCATCAAAGGATGCCAACCCTTTTTCCTGATGGCCTCGTAGAGCCACTTGGCATACAACCCTCTATCTGTAGCAACAATCACAAACCAATCATCAGGCATGCTCACTTCGATGTGATCGAACAATTGACACCAGTAAGGTTTCCAACTACCTTTTTCTGTGGCTTTGATAATTTTCCAGGCTACAGGAATGCCACAGCCACGATAGACTAAACTAATCACCAACAATGTTTTGCGCTGTCCCAAGGTGGAAGCATCTGCAGCTAACACCAGGCTTTTTTCATCCTTCGACCACCAACTCAACAACCAAGTTAATAACGGTTTAAAACTTTGAGTTACTTCTATTTCCTGTCGGAACCTACCATACTTATTATTGGCTTCTCGATACCATTGTCGCAATTGTTCTCTGACATTTCCTTCTGGCTTATTGAATAATTGTGCTAGAAACACTGTTACCGTCGATAATCCACAACTGTGAGTTATGGCGATTGCATTGCGACCCATCGCTAATCCTATGGCCTGAGATTTACTCAAGTGGGGCATTTTTAAGGGTGACCACTCTTAACCATTCCTGATCAGCTTGAGGACTTTTCATCATCAGTTTTACAATATCGTGTTTGCTTTTACTCTCGATTGATTTTCTGGCCAGCGAATACCTTCCATATTAAAATCATACCCTTGTAAGCTGCTCCCTGCTCCCTGCTCCCTGCTCCCTAAAAAAATGTAACTCACCTAATTTAAAACCGCTTTACTAAACTACATGGCCGCTATTAAACTGAAAAAAATAATTGCCCAAAAAGACATCTCGTCACTGCTCCTCATACCTGATAAATTCCCTGGGAGGAGATATTAGTATTCAAGACATTGATGAGCAACTGTTATTCGGAGATGAGCCTGATGATTCATCTGGTAAATACAAGATAGACCTGAAAGGAACTACTTTAGGGTGGGTTAGGGGAGGAGAGAATGCTCGTCCTATTGCCGCTCTACTCAATTATTTAGCGAATCGAGAACTAGAACGCCGATCAATTGCTATAGAAACCTTAGAGAACTATCGATAAATAAACTTAATCTACAATCTATCGGGGAAATTAACTGCCAATTTAATGCCTCAAGATGTTGCTCAAATTGTGATTAATCAAACTAGGGAATTAATTCAAGTGAATCGGGGATTTGTCTTTTTGCTAGACCAAGATAAATCCCAACTGGAAGTACTGGCTAGCTTTGAGCCAGAAATGGGGGATAGACCCCACAAGCAATCGATAGCAGGTATTGTTGGCAGTGTGATTATGACTGGTGTAGGAGAAATCGTTAACGATGTCTGATCGGATCCCAGGTTTGTGCCATCTGATTATCCGATCAGTTCCCTAATGTGTGTTCCACTCAAGACCAAAGATCAGGTAATTGGTGTCATTCAGCTCAGTAGTGAAAAACCTGTAGACTATACAGCCAGGGATTTGAAATTAATCAGTGCTTTAGCATCTCAAGCCACATCAGCCATATCTAATGCTATCCTCTATGAGAATATGCTTCGAGAGGAACGGGTGAGGAGTACTTTGAATCGATACTTTTAAGCCAACTTACAATAGTAGCACAAAGTATGGCATCTATCAGTCTCAAAAAAATTATTTCTAAGCCAAAAGCGCTAGGGGTCATAAGTCAACTGATTGACGCCATAGACACCGCTGTCCAGATTGAGGATATCCACGGAAAGCTGCTGTTGGACAATCCTAGGAAAATTCCGATATTGGGACGTTGTAACTTAGCCAATAAATATCCCGTTGAAGCAAGAGGTCAGGTGATTGGCTGGGTCAAAGGGGATCAGAAAGCGATCGCAATTAAAGAACTCCTGAATTATTTAGCTAATCAAGAATTAGAAAAAAAAGATCTAGGCAGTGCTATCTTAGATCAATACCGAGAAATTAATTTACTCTATAGAGTTTCGGAACGGATTCCATCCTGTTTAGAGCTGTCCGCTATTGCTCAGCTGTTCCTGGATGAAGCGAGAAGACTGATTCCAGGAGATTGTGGTTCAGTCTTGTTAATTAATTCCGAAACTGAGCAACTAGATATAATCTCCGCCTTTGGCAAACAGTATAATCCAACAGAATTTTTTCAGCTGAGCAATAGTAATACAAAGAATGGGCTAGGAATTGGTAAGGCTGATATTGTGAATCAGGTTCAAGATGATCCCAGGTTTATTGCTAGTGTGAAGTCCATCAACTCTCTGGTTTGTGCTCCTCTAAAAACCCAAAAGGGTCTGCTGGGATTGATTAACTTTTGTAGTGAGAAACCAGTTAATTATACAGCTCAAGACTTGAAATTTTTAACGATTCTTGGAGCTCAAGCAGCAGGAGCTATTGAAAATGCCTTGCTCCATAGAAATAAACTACAGGAGGAGCGGATTAAAAGCCGACTGGAACGCTATATTCCTTCCCAACTTGTCCAAGCTATTATTGATGCCAAGGGCAATATCTCTCTGACTCCAGCCAAAAAGCCTATTACTATATTGTTCTCTGATATTCGGAATTTCACAACTCGGTGTGAAGAATTAGAAGCCCATAAAATTGTTGAATACCTGAACGAATATTTTACCTGCATGGTGGATGTTATCTTCAGCCACGAGGGAACAGTAAATAAATTTGTGGGCGATATGATTGTGGCTATGTTTGGTGCCCCCTCTAAGCTAGAGGATAATCAGGGACAAGCGATCGCAGCTGCTATTGCTATGCAACATCAACTTAAGACTATGCCTACCCCCTGGATCCGGGAGAATTTTCTAACCGGTATTGGGATTAGTTCAGGAGAAGTTGTGGTCGGAAACATTGGTTCTCCCCAGCATATGGACTATACAGCCATTGGTGATGAAGTCAATATCGCTGCCAGATTACAAGCTATGGCCAACGGGGGTCAGATCCTCGTCAGTGGTAGTGTCTATGAAGCGACCAAGCACCAGTATACCTATCGGGAATTGGGTCAAGTTTCAATCAAGGGAAAACTGCAAACAGTAGATGTATTTGAGCTGATTAACTGATATCTAATATAGCATTTTTATTTGAGTTGTGAACATAGTCACTTAGAGAAAGTCAAGAGGCAAGAGGCAAGAGGCAAGAGGCAATAATTAATCAATTATATAGGGATTTTTGGTAGCGATGCAATTAGGCAAAAATTCGCGCGAAAATTTCCACACTTCCCGCCCCACACTTCCCGCCCCACATTTCCCACATTTCCCACACTTCCCACACTTCCCCTTCTTTTTTACAAATATGAGATGCACCCCCGATATTCCTGCTCCTATAGTTATTTTAAATAAGGAGGAGACACTAAGAAGCACAATATTCACGAATCACTTCATCCAGAGAAGTGTCTATAGAAGTATACATTCTGGCTCTCTTTAAAGCACTAAAATCATGCTCTATATCATTGAAATCTGGAGAGTATTTCGGCAAAAATAATACTTGATGACCGGCTGACTCTACTAATTCTCTAATTGCACTTTTTCTAGGAATTGGTGCATTATCCATAATTAATACTGAAGGAATTGTTAATGAGGGTAATAAATATTGGCTTAACCATCCTTCAAATACTTCTGCATTCAGACTACCACTAAACAAGGGGCTATTAAATCTTTTGATTTCTTCCTTATTCCTGCTACTAAATTTTCTATTTTTATTCGTTTTACTGTTTGTTCACCATACAGTTTATTCCCTTTTTTGGACCATCCATAAAGGCATGACTGTATTTTGTCAAACCCTGATTAATCAATGAATACAAGGCTTTTGATTCCAGATATTTTTATTAATTCTCTTAATGCTCTTAAATACTTTATTCTTTCTTTTCTATCTCTGTCTTGATGCAGTCGCTCATGGTTTGTTCGCGTTCGCCTTTGGCGTGGCCTACGGCCAAGCGTCGCCTTTGGCGATAGTTACCGTAAGACAGGCTCGCCTTAATCAATAAGTTTTAACCCTTTTTTGCATAACCTACCAACCATAAAGGCTCAACGTAATCAGGTTTCGTCTCCGGGGGAAACCCCCAAGACCGCGCTGCATCGCTTTCCCGATAACGAAGTTCTTTTTTTTTACGAGTTATTTTCATTTTTTTGAGTGCGTAGAATATTGCACTCGGGCGCACTCCAAATTTTTTGGCTCTCTCTATTAATTTAGCATCTGGATTTTCTTTGACATCTTGTTCTAAGGCTTTCCAATCTAGCTTTCTTTGACGACGTTCTACCTTAGTCGCCTTTAGTTCTGAACGATTTAACCACTTGTATATTGTCGCTATTCCTATCCCAAATACTTTCGCTGCCTCTGTAATATTTCCACCTTTTTCTATATACTTTATTACTTTTTTTCTGAAATCTAGACTGTATGGCATTGCTGTCAGTTATTGAAAATATACCCTTTTTATTTTACCTCATTACCGTCTTATCCTTAATTGAAACAACTATAGTTGCTGCCTGGGACATTTTCTGTGTTCAAGTTCTGATTTTTTCCGATCTTTTCCAACAGACATCGCCAAAAATGATTGCTTAAACTATTCACATGTCGTGCCGTACTAGAAGCCTTATTGATGAATCTATTGAAACCTGAGAGCCTTCCCCCTGCTCTAAGTCAGGGTGTCATCTTCCAGAATCTGGTTGCTGAACAGAAGCTATTTTACCAGGTAAATTCCGCATCGTCTTTTTTTGTAGTGGAAACAGGGCGATTCAAACTTGTTCACTACACTCAATCAGGGAAAATGGTTACACTTCAGGTTGTTAGAGCTGGTGAGAGCTTAGCTGAAAGTGCTCTTTTTTCAACGGTCTATCCTTACACAGCAATTGCTAAGGTAGCTTCACGAGTAATTTTTTATCCCAAGCAACTTCTTTTGTCAAGCCTTTGCCTTTATCCTGACTTGGCCGAGAATTTCATGACCATTTTGGTTAGACACATTCACTCCCTCAGAGTCCGTTTAGAGTGGCGATAAATTCGGACTGCTCACGACCGGGTACTTCAATATCTACACTACTTAGCTCAGTTCCGTAATCAAACGGTTCTCAGCTTAGACCAACCCTTCAAAGAAATTGCTGCTGAACTAGGTTTGACTCCCGAAACCGTATCACGAGCTTTGATGCAACTAGAGAAAACAGGAGCAATTACTCGTAAGAGGCGTTTGATTACCTTAATTGAAAATTGAAAATTGAAAATTGAAAATGGTTAATTGACTCTTGACAATTAACCATTAAGCATTAACCCTTGCCCTGAATATGAAGTGATTCACCGGACAAGCTATGACCTGTGTAAAACTTGATTTGAATCAAGTAAGTCTAATTTGTTTCTAATTTTTATCCTTGACAATAATTTATAATCGCTTCCTCTAACACTTGATTTAAATCAAAAAAGTCTAACTTTTTTATAATTTGTTTATAATTTGTATTCAAGTATAAAAAATTATAGTTGATATCAATTCCGGTTAAACACTCATCCTACCAGGTAGTAGTTTAGACTACTCATTCATCGTTAATTGTTGATGGTAACTTCCATTAATTCCCATTAATTCCCATTAACAATTAACGATTTACCTGAATACAACGTGATTAACCGATATCTTGCATCATTGTCATTAATCCTAGGGTGGGCAGTGCCTACCAGCGCGCTTTGCAAGCTTCATTATCTGTCTGGTGCACTGCCCACCCTACATCAACTGTTAGAGAAAATTCAAGCTAAAACAAGGAGACAATTAAATGGCAGCAATATTAAGTCCAGGTAGCACAGGTCCGCTATTTATAAGCGACTTTGAGGGTGCAATGTTTTTTGATAGCCCTCAAGAGGGTGGAGGTGTATTCGCCGTAGGACAAGAAGATCAAACTAACATTTTTATTTTTGGCGACGGTAATGATGTAGCAGCTGGCGGCGATGAAGTAGATATACTCATGGCTGGAGCAGGAGACGATAACATCCAGGGTGCTGGAGGAACTGACTTTGTCTTCGGCGGTCTGGGAGATGATATTGTTCGAGGCGGCTTAGGAGATGATGTTGTTGTTGGCAATGAAGGATCCGATGTTCTGATCAGTGGCGGCGGCAGCGATATCTACGAGTTTTTCGCAGATCAGTTCTTAGAAGGAGATTTGGATATTATCCTCGACTTCGAAGTAGGAAGTGATGCGATAGTAGTTGTAGGCAGCACTGATGTAAGTTACGACGCCTTCACCGGCTTTTTATCGGTTGATGGATCGGAAGTTGCAGTATTAAATAGGGGGTTAGATATAGACGTCTTTACCAGAACCAATTCCGCTGTAGTATTCTAAAACGTAAGCTATCAGCTATCAGCTTATGCGCTACGCGGACGCTACTTGAGGTGCTATCAGCTATCAGCTTATGCGCTACGCGGACGCTACGCGAACAGACCAATTAAAGTAGGGTGGGCAAAGTAATATAATCTAGAATACTCAAAAGAAGCAAACTGTTTTTGCCCACCCTACTACAAGCTGCTATCTTGGTGAACGGGCAGTACCTGCTCTAGTAATTCCGGTACAATTCCTGGTTCGTAAGGGAGTTGGGGAGTGACATCCCCCAATTCGAGATAGGCGCGTTTGAGAACAGGTTCTGCACCGTCCAGCATATTCCGCATAGCAGGAACGTTGGCAGTGACGGCACAATCTCCGAAAGAAACGAGGATTTTGCTACGTTCCCGAACTTGGTTAATGAGTTCTAAGTTATCTTCATTGGCAATACCACCCTCTACTAAACAAACATCCACGTTTTCCGGGTATTCTTTCAGGTCAGACCCAACGGGACTGTAAACCACATCTACATATTGGGCGAGTTCGAGCAGCCATTCCTCTAGATCCAAAAAGGACATATGACATCCCGAACACCCCGCTAACCATACTGTTGCTAATTTAATTTTTTCCATCGTTACTCAAGCTGATAACGAGTTAACAAGTCGAATGAAATATACCTCCGACTTTTTTACCTTGTTGCATCAAACTGTTGAATAGGTCTACAGCTAATTTAGTCTGCCCGATATAATACTCAATTCCTATTTGATGGAGCAATTCCTCAGTTTCTGGACAGGTTTGTAGCATTAGTTGCATACCACGGGACAAAACCATAAACTCTATGCCCTGAGCCAAAATTTCTTCGATATCGGCGGGTTGAATACCGGGCTGATGGCGAGTACCTGTAAGTCTCCAATCCCATTCCTTAGCTCCTCCCGGCCATACTTTACAATCTTTGAATTGATAATTATCACCATTATTGGTTACCTCCATACGACCCCAAGAGATATGACTAATTAGGCTTGTCTGAGATTTGTTCATAACTATTACTGATCCAATTGTCCAACTATTAATTAGTAGAACCTATCGCTTCCATTCTTGTTTGGTTCTAGCTGTAACCAAAAATTCCAGCTTACCGCGATCGCGTTCTTTCTCTGCAGTTGTTGTGCCCTTACGGAAAATTGCCCCTGTGGGACAAGCATCTACGCATTTTCCGCAGGAAGTACAGGCATTTACCTCCCCCCAAGGAGAGTAACAGTCTTTTAGCCATTCGGTTTTCTCATCTTTTTTGAGCTTTGGCAACATAGCATTGAGTGCAGAACAAGACAACCCAATGCCTGTCTCTTTGTAAGTTTCTATGCATTGATTTAGCGCGCATAATTCCACCACCAACGAGCACAGCCAAAGTGCTGATCAAGTATATGAATTTGCTCTTGTGTGGGGTAAATCCTTATTTTGACGGCTTGATGTCTCACTGTTTCTACACTTATCTATCGACCTTCTATCATTATATAGCAGTCGAAGTAAAGCTTAAGACATATTTCTGCTCCGAACGCGCCCCGCGTGGCCTACGGCCTTAGTCCCTACTCCCTGCTCCCTTTCAACCAAAATACTCTTTCCTAAACTATACTTCGGTTGCTATATCCCTCTTCTGTCACTCTCCGAATTTAAGAGATAATAAAAAATCGGGGAGTTGATCAATAAACTTAAAATGGTTTAACTTGATTTATAGTATCAATTAAATCATGAAATCCGAGTAAAAAATAATAATTATCTATAACATTTAGCCACGGTAAAATCAATCCTAATAAAAGAGTTGGTTGAATAATTAAACGAAAATTATTTAAGATACTTTTCCATCCACTTTTATTATTCCATGTCTTGATGCAGTCGCTCATGGGGGAAACCACGGCAGTCGCTCATGGGGGGAACCACGGCAGTCGCTCATGGGGGGAACCACGGCAGTCGCTCATGGGGGGAACCACGGCAGTCGCTCATGGGGGGAACCACGGCAGTCGCTCATGGGGGGAA
>NZ_JAAHHE010000123.1:0-18558 GCF_010692525.1 Moorena sp. SIO3B2 | reverse complement strand
ACCCCTTACCAAGGAGAGGGTACGGTTATAGCCCACCTGCTTTTGACCGATTTGGCTACTAGAACCACAATAGTAGGGTACGGTATCATCCCCAAAATTATTTTGGTATTCGTCACTATTGATGTAAGAATCAATCTCAGCATCGTAGCCCTGCTCAATACAGATGCGGATGTGTTCCGCAATTTCTGTCTGATCCAGGGGAGCACGACCCAATAAATGCTTAAAGTTCAGCTCAATAAATCGGTAGGGCGCACAGGATTCAAAATACCGAGCGCGATAGAAATCTGATTTTGCCACAGCCCGGACAAATTCCCTGACAGTGATGCTGCCATCGCATAATTGCGATTCAGCATTCACTAGCCGCTCGCTCTCCATAATGTGGGGGTTGCCCAAAACTTGACGATAAACTGCCCGAATTACAGCTTGTACTTCATCAATGCCACTAGTGGGCCATAGTTCAAAGATCAAATCTGAATCTAGACCAAACTTGGCAGTAGGCGCTGTACTGACCATTTAAATTTCTCCTTGCAAAAAACTTATTCAAACTAAAGGGGATTTTCCTTGCCAAAACAAAGCAACCAACCCTTAATTTCACTGCACCTCTACCTTCTTTGGCAGCAAACTAGTTGGCTTGCTGCCAAGGCACGCAGAAATACACGAACTTTTCCAGATTAGAAACGTTTGAATCCCGATTGAATCCTAATTACACAACGGTGATGCTGGCAATCACGCCACCTTGCTTATGAATCCGCTGGTACTCTTTGGAGAGCTGATCAAACGGAACCAGGTAGACCTGGTTACTGCGCCGGAATTTTGATACCCGATTCACTGCCCCAGGGGACTTATAGCCCGTTACCTCAATCCGGTAAACCTTACCTTCAGCACCAGCTCCAGCACCATGGCGAGTTCTGGCACCCAATGGGGTTTCTTGGAAAGACCAGCCAGATATCCCACCAGACGGGGGAATGACTGCTGTAGGAATTTCTTGAATTACATTCTTATTTAGACAGGGACTATTGCCAGCCAAGCTCCCTTTGAAATCGCTACTAGATGCTCCTCGCAACAGTTGGAACATGTGGGTAAACCCAACCATCTTCTTGCCTGTTTGGGTTTTGTAGCCCCGGTAGAAGGGAACGGTGTCTTCCCCATAGACTTCCTGGTATTCGTCACTGTCGAGGTAGGAATCAATCTCTGCCTCGAAGCCCCCTTCATCCCAGATAATACTGTGAGCCTTCATCTCATCGAAGCCATCGGGAGCCCGACCAAGTAAATGTTTGAAATTCAGCTCAATTACCCGGTAGCGGGGGGATTTGTCGAAAAACCGGGAGCTGTAAGCATCGGATTTAGCTACTGCCCGCACAAATTCCCGAACGCTGAGTTCACCTAGTTTGAACTGAGACTCTGGGACAGCGAGGCGCTCACTTTCCATGACATAAGCATTGCCCAATACTTGCCGATAGACCGCCCGAATCACGGCCTCAGCGTCCTCGCTTGAGATACCTGGCCACACTTCAATTGGATCTGTGTCTTCAAATAGGCCGACACCTAGCTGTGATGCTGGTCCGAATGCCATTAACAGATTCTCCTAGATAGCAACAAATTTTTTAATCAGAGTTTTCTCAGGGTGTTTAAAAAACTTTACAAGCTTTTAAACAACAACATAACCTCTCTCGCGACTCCTGATGGAGGAATCTTGGGAGCTCATAGCTCCTGTGAGCGAGATTGTGTCAGTGTTTTACACCTTCACACATTTATTTATACAATGCCCTGATCACCCTAAATTATCAAGATTTGTAAACTTCTGGGATTCTCTGTGATTGAAACTGACGACTATCTTAGAAATTCTGAATTATAAAGTATGAATTATGAAATATGACTTATGAAGTATCGAATGATTGTTTTATTTTTCACTCATGCTTTTCAAGCTACTCTCAACCTAACCCCAAGGTCAAACAACCTCTAACCTTTAACCTTCAACCCTTCAACCCTTCAACCCTTCAACCCTTCAACCCTTCAACCCTTCAACCCTTCAACCCTTCAACCCTTCAACCCTTCTGAATTTGTGCGATCGCTACCTTGACCAGTTGGCGAATTTCCTCTCGCTCATCGGATAACTTGGCTGTTAAGGCAGGTAAAGCCGCTTCATCCTTCAGCTTCCCTAAAGATAAGATTACCCTCCGCCTCACTTCTTGGCTGGGGTCTTCCAGTAACGGGATTAAATGGGGAACCCCTAGCTGGGGGTCAATTTGGCTCACCGATGTAGCTGCTTCTGCACGAACATTGACAGATTCATCTTTAAGTGCTATTAGGAGAATTTCTGTAGCCTGGTCATGCCCTGGTTCATCTACCAAATTAGCGATCGCTCCCACTACTGCCATCCGCACATCTTCCGATTCTGAGTGGATTGCCTGATACAGGTGCTCTGCTGCTTCTGATCCAATGAACGCCAGTGCCCAAGAGGCATGACCTTTGGCAGTTTGGGGATAATCTGCTGATTCCAACACCTCAATCAACTTTGGCACAGCCGCTTCTCCCATTCTGGCTAAGGCTCCAGCCGCTGAACTCTTGACCACTGTATCCTCATCATTTAACAAAGCATTGATCAGGGTAGGAACCCCCTGGGGATCCCTGATTTTTGCTAAAGCCTTGCCACAAGACCTGCGCACCACCGGGTTTGGGTGATTAGCTAGTGCTTCGAGCAAAAACGGAGAAGCTGGCTTACCAATTTTGCCGAAGGCTTCCACGAATCCCAGTCTGACCATGCCCCGGCTATCAGCCAGGGATTCAACCATCTGTTTTAACTGTTGCGCATTAGTAATATCAACGTTTCCCTCAGTAAGTTGGCTATTGACATCAGCCAGCAAACGGTCAGTTTCAGAGGGAGCTGGTGGTTGAGTTTCCGTAACCATGGGTAATTCAGTTGCTTGAGTCAGTTGCTTCAGGATGATGGCAAAGAGGATTCCTGGGGGCGGAGATCTTCCAGAGCAGTGTCAATCTTTACAATTTCCGGGTGTTTTTTGATATGCTCCATGACCGCTTTTTTAGGCAATTTCACCTTCTCGGCCATTTTCATCACATCATTAACGAGTCTTTCGCGATATTTCTCTAGTTCAGTAATAACTTCCTCAATTTCTGCCGCTGATGGCTTTGCTTCTTGACTCTCAGACATTTTGGTGACGTTCTTAAATGGTGATTATTGTATAATAAGGTTACAGCTTTCAAGTTACAAGTTACAAGTTACAGGTTACAGGTTACAAGTTACAGGTTACAGGTTACAGGTTACAAGTTACAGGTTACAGGTTACAGGTTACAGGTTACAGGTTACAAGTTACAGGTTACAGGTTACAGGTTACAGGTTACAGGTTACAGGTTTCAACCTTCAACCTTGGCCAAAAGGCCACGCGTGCGCGTTCAACCTTCAACGCTTCAACCTTGGCCAAAAGGCCACGCGTGCGCGTTCAACCTTCAACCTTGGCCAAAA
Organism: Moorena sp. SIO3B2; assembly: GCF_010692525.1. Classification (NCBI taxonomy): domain Bacteria; kingdom Bacillati; phylum Cyanobacteriota; class Cyanophyceae; order Coleofasciculales; family Coleofasciculaceae; genus Moorena; species Moorena sp. SIO3B2. The sequence continues at coordinate 15,077 of NZ_JAAHHE010000123.1, read as the reverse complement.
GGCCACGCGTGCGCGTTCAACCTTCAACGCTTCAACCTTCAATCTTCAACCTTGGCCAAAAGGCCACGCGTGCGCGTTCAACCTTCAACCTTCAACCTTCAACCCCTTAACCTTCAACTACGATGACTGGCCCCTAAGCTTTCCCGAGTATTGCTGCGAGTATAGGGATTCCAGGTGTCTAGATCTTTATATGGTTGATTCAAGAGCATGGAACGGGTGGCTTCACTGATGCCTTGAGCCATGGTAAAGTCAGCGCCAGCAATATTTTGTACATGGTTTAAATCTGCTCCAGTCAGGTCGGCTCCTCGCAAATCCGCTCCCTCCAGCTCCACTCCACTCATACGGGCATTGCGCAAGCAAGCCCCGGTCAGGAAAGCCTTCCGTAAGTTGGATCCACTCAAAGCAGCATCCTGCAAATTAGCACCGGTTAAATCCGCTCCGCTGAGATAGCCTCCTATTACTCTAATCCCTTGCAAGTCAACTCCCCTGAGATTAGCAGTATTGAGAAAAGCACCATTGAGATTAGCACCAGGCCCAACAGCCCCAGAACTTTTGTAGCGAAATCCTTCTGGCCAATTGGTTTCCCGGTCATACAGGGCTACTTGTAGGTTGGTTTCATTTAAGTTAGCCATGGTCAAATTAGCCTTCCTTAAATCTGCCCGGTTTAGATAAGCCCCTTCCAAATCAGCGCCAGTCAGGTCAGCGCCAGTGAGATTAGCTCCCCTGAGATCAGCTCCCCTCAGATTCGCTTCCCGCAAAATTGCCTGACTAAGATTAGCCCCAGTCAAGGTAGCTTGGCTCAAATTAGCTTTATGTAGGTTAGCACCACTGAGGTTAACCTGGTACAAGTCTCTCTGACTCCAATCAACGCCCTCAAGATTAGCATCAGAGATATACTCTCCGGCTTGGAACCGTTTTAAGATATCCATAGCTTGGTTGTTAGTGCGATCGCTTAACCGAGTTTGACTAATTGTCATTACTAAACTCTACCTGGAACTGCCAGGGTTATTTTACCGTTCTGGTGGGAACACAGGATATTAAAAACCATTACTATTTCTAGGGTAGGGGCTAGCTCTACCCATCTATCACTAATAGGAGGTTCAAGCAAAAATGCGACTCAAGCCACCCATGACCATGATGGACTTCTTTCGCAAAAGCGAGGGCAAGTGGTTTACTCAACGCACAGTTCATCACTTTGATAACGCTGCCGATGAATCCGGAGAATCCAATCTGATTGTTCAAGTCATCGAAAAAGATAACCCTAAAGTCAAAGCCGTGTGTGACCTCCAAAGCATTGACCCAAGCCAGGCGATGGGGGGAGCGAGCTTTATGTGGCAAATCAATTTAGATGACCGGGAACCAAATTCCAAATATGCCGCAATTCTGATTGATGTTCCAGACGATGAAACTAAGCTTAGTGGTAAATTGATTCGAGACCAGGGCTATGTGGAAAGTATTCCGGTAGTGAGTCGGTATTGGTTTGGCAAAGACGGCATCCTCACCATTGATACCAATTATCAAAACAATCAGGGTCAAGAACGTTGTTGGTTTGTCACCGATGATTTTCGTGTGCGAGTCAGCACTGTGCGCATGATGAATGGTATCAATCTCATGACTTATTGCTCTGAACGCCGCTGTGTTTCTAGGGAAATGCTGGAGCAAATGATTGAAACTAATCGCGCTAGAGCTATGGCGGCACAATAGTAATTAAGTCATTAAAACTTAATTATCTGATCAAAATAATTCAACTCGGAGCATATTTACTTAGATTACTCCTAAGTTTACCTATAGGAGGCTAAGTAAACATGAAAATATTGCAATCGCTAGTAATTTTTGGTGCCATCAGTCTGAGTGGATACTATGGGATTACCCATTCAGTGAATCCCGTTCTAGCTCAGATTGTTCCGGATCATACCTTGGGGGATAATCCAAGTGTTGTTAAACCCAATGTAGAGGTTAAAGGACTTCCTGCTGACTTGATTGAAGGTGGAGCAACCAGAGGGGAGAACCTATTCCATAGCTTTTCTGATTTTAATGTTGGGGACTTGCAGCGGGTTTACTTTGCCAATCCCGCTGGCATTAACAACATTCTCAGCCGAGTAACTGGTAGTAACATCTCCAAGATCTTCGGAACCCTGGGAGTAGATGGTGCCGCCAATTTGTTTTTGCTCAATCCTAATGGTATTGTTTTCGGAGCCAATTCCCAATTAGATGTAGCCGGTTCCTTTGTCGGAAGTACCGCTAATAGTGTAGTGTTTGGCAATGGCACCGAGTTTAGTGCTACCAATCCCGAAGAACCACCCCTGTTAACCATTAACATTACTCCGGGATTGCAGTATGGCCAGAATCATCCTCAGCCGATCGTAAATGCTGGCAATTTAGCTGTGGGACAGGGACAGAATGTCACCTTAGTTGGTGGGAGTGTGATTAGCACTGGGGATATCCTAGCATCAGGGGGTGAGATTAATATATTAGCGGTCCCTGCTGAAACCTTAGTGCAATTGGGGCAAGCTGGACAGATTTTGACACTATCCACCCCAAAGGTGCCATTAACACCATCCGCTCCGGCCTCTGTCACTGAATTTTTGAGTAGTTTGGACCATGACACTGGCGTAACAGTTTCCAGTGACGGTCAGGTAACACTTACCGATTCCGGTACTGTAGTGCCACTTGAGCCAGGAACGGTGATGATCTCTGGTACCCTAAGCGCTGCCAACCTCTCCCCAGGACAAACCGGCGGCAAAGTAACGGTATTAGGAGATCAAGTTGGCTTGTTTGAAGCTCAACTCAATGGTGGCACCAATGTCACCATCACTACTGGAAACACAGGCACTCAGGAAGGAAATATCACTGCAGATGACTTTGGGATTACCAAAACTACAGACGGTGAAGTCACTCTAAGTTTGCAAGCGGCCAATGATATTAGTCTCAAAAAGTTTGATATTAAGGCCAACAGTGGTTTCCTGAATCTAGTCCTGGAAGCGGATAGTGACAACTCCGGTAGTGGTGATGTGGAATTAATGGATGGGAGCATTGATACTGGCGGAGGAGCAGTCACCATTACTGCGGCTGGTGCGATCGCATTGGAAAGTTTCGGAATCAACAGAAATAACAACCGTAGCGATCAGGCCCCACCAATCACCGTGATCAGTGGTGAATCCATATCCCTCAAAAGTGCTGGAATCAATAGCCTCACCTCTGGGGATAATGGAAATGCTGGAAACGTTATCGTTCAAACAGGTACCCTTACCATAGAAGAGGCGGGGATTGGTAGTAGGACAAAAGGTAAGGGGGATGCTGGTCAAGTAGAAGTTACCGCTGACTCTATATCCCTGATCAGAAACGCTGGTATCAGTAGCAATGCTTGTTTAACTGATTCCTGTCAGGATAATGCTGGACAAACCATAGAGGGGAATGCTGGACAAGTTATCATCGACGCTGGTTCTATAGTTATCGAAAATAGTAGTGGTTTGGGTAGCGATACTGAAGGCAAGGGCAATGCTGGAAAAATAACCATTACTGCTGACTCAGTTGTGTTCAGAGAACAAAGTGGTATTGGTACCAACACTAGAAATAACAGTACTGGCAATGCTGGAGAGATCACCATCACCGCCGGTTCTTTATTGTTGGAAGGTCAGCGCAATGGTATTGGCAGCGAGACTCAAGACAATAGCAGTGGGGATGCTGGAAAAATAACCATTACTGCTGACTCACTTGTGCTCAGAGAAGGCAGTACTATTGGTACCAGAACGATTGATAACAGTACTGGGGATGCTGGAATAATAATAATTAATGTTGACTCCATCTCCCTAGAAAACAATAGTGAGATTCTAAGTACTACCGAAACTACTGGCAAAATAGGAACAATCACACTCAATGCCAACTCCATTTCCCTCTCAGACAGCAGAATTACTACAGCTGTAGAGGAAAGAGCAGTTGTTAACTCTCAAGAAAACCAAGACCCTAACATCATCATTCGGGGAAGCTCGCTCTCCTTAACCAATAATGCTCAAGTGACTGCTAGTAGTTCTGGCCAAGGAAATGCTAGTGACATCTTGGTAGAGGCTGACTCTATCTTCCTTGAAGAAAGTAATATCTCTACTGAAACCGTTAGCGGAGACGGTGGCAATATTACTCTGACCCTACAGGATTTATTACTATTGCGCAACGGTAGTCAAATCACCACCAGCGCCGGTACCGAAGACCAACCAGGAGATGGTGGCGATATCACCATTAATGCTGATTTAATTGTGGCCTTCCTGGAAGAAAATAGCGACATCACCGCTAATGCCTTTGAGGGCATGGGGGGTAATATTACACTTACCGCTGAAGGGATCTTTGGGTTCAACTTTCCGGATCAACTAACCAACTTGAGTGATATCATCGCCAGTTCTGAGCGTGGTGTAGACGGTGACATACAAATCAACATCCTTGGGGTTAATCCCTCTCATGGTTTAGTAGAACTCCCCACTACTGTAGTTGATCCATCTACACTGATTGCCGCTAGCTGCACCGACAATGTCAAAGTAGGATCAAACAGTTCCAAAGGGGATGAATTCATTATTACTGGACGGGGTGGCTTACCTCCGAGTCCCCTTGACCCAATCATCAGCCAGACGGTGATAGCAGATTGGGTGACCATAGATAACTCGGCAACAGAAAATGATCAGAGTCAGATCACTCCTGCTGCTAGGGAGGAGTCGGCTCGAAAGCTTCCAAGGCGGCGAATTGTAGAAGCTCAGGGTTGGCTGATTGGCCCTGATGGTACCGTTATTCTCACTGCTTTCCCTACCACCCCCGATACCTGGGCTAACTCTTCATTGAAATCCCCCTCTTGCCAGGATCTCAGGAGAATTAGTAATCGCTCCTAGGGATTAATCCTTTGGTGGGCAGTGCTTAGCTTGGCTATCACCAGGTTGATGAATCGGTCTGATGCACTGCCCACCCTACATCTCTGCCCACCCTAGATCTAGCTAGGGATTAATCCTGTGGTCGCTAGTGCTTAGCAACGCCCTTGGCCAGCTTGATCAATCTCTGTGTGGCCGATAAGCTCGACTAGCTCAGTGGGTTGGTTGCCCAATTTTGCCTAAGTGCTGATTGACCTGAAACGGAAGATAATCGCAAGTAACGCAAAAATCGAGCACCCCTAATCTTATCATGTGTGCTAGAATTCGGAGGAAGCTTAAAGTCAGCACTATGCAAGCTAGTTCCTAGTCTAAATTCAAGATTGTAAATTTAAACCATTAACAGCCAAGGGGTCTTGGTAAGAATTCCTTGACTATCTAATTACCTAAGTATCTAATTCCCTGAGTATCTCGATGTTCTTACGTAAGTCGAAATTGCTAAAATACACTATTATTATCTAGTAGTAGCCCAGCAAGGGCTAAAGCGCTAGGATGGCTATTAGCAGGTTCAGATCAGCAGCGAAGGTTTAGATTATAGGCGTTCCCATGCTGGTGTAGATTATTCCACTTTAGGTACGACTGAGGCACCCCTTAAAACAAGTCAAGCAAAGTGAAACCTTCGCAGCTAATTAAGAGTTAAGCGTTTTTGAGTAGATGGCGGAATAGATTCTCCTTAACCATCATTTGACGCAAAACTTCCAAGAGATAGGACTGAGCCTCCTCCTGGCTCAAGAGCTTGACTTGGTCTTGGTAGATTTTCATCTGGAACTGTTGCTCCAAACTTAGCTTTCCAGGCGTTTCCATAGGTTTACTCCTAAGCTTACATACGTTGATTAGGGCAGGCGGACGAATGTTCCGACTGCTCTTTTTTTTGGCCGTTGTTAATCAATCTAACACACTTATAGAATACTGTCGATTCTGTCAAGCAATAAGTAATCAAAGATACAAATTGTAATAAAAATCCGGAAAGGCATTATTTACCCTTGTGCCTGTATGTCTGATAGGCTGAGCTCTTTGAATACCGATCATAAATAAATATTGATGGGGAGATGGGAAGATTTTGATTAAAAGTAATTATTCGGACATGATATTACGCAAAACCTGAGGCCAAACCCACCTATATAGTGGCACAATTCCAGTTAGTATCAGTATATGTAGCGTACCAGCGGAAAAGCTGATGGCTTGGGCATCGATGGCTTGTTTGGAAAAATCTCAGGAATATGCAAAAATTAAAGTTTAAGTAAAATTTAAGTAAAAACTCGGTAAACCAAATACTATAATATGGATCCAATTATTGATGCCATGGAATTTTTCCAGCTCAGTGCTGGCAACTGGCGATCGCAACGCACGACCCATCACCTAGCCTTCCGACAAGCAGAGAAGGGAGAGTTGGACATAAATGTAGCTACCTTAGAGGCTGATCATCCCCAAGTCATTGAACTGTGTGAGCTTCATAAGATTAACCCGAGTTTGGCAGCAGGTGGAGCTTTGGTCAGTTGGCAGGGCACAATGGCTTGGGATCAGAGTGATGACGGTCACAAAGACTCGACGGTGATGGTGGTGGTTCCAGATGCCGACTCTCCTAGAAAAGGTAAGTTATTGCGGGAAAAAGGTTACGCTGAAACCATGCCAGTAGCTGGTCTTTATAAAATGGATGCTCAAGATGGGCTAGTGCTGATTACGGAATATGAAACCATGAGTGCTCATGAGCGTTTCTCGTTTATCACTCCATCTCGGCGGATGCGTACCAGTATAGTGAAACGTTTTGGTGGATTTAGCAGCGCATCATTTTGTATCGAAACCCGGATTGACTCTAATTTAGATAATGGGGCTAGTGCTGGCGCTAATACTGGGGCTAATATTGGCGTGACATCTCAAAAACAACAAAATGTCTTGGCACCGGAAGAGTATTATTCAATCTTGGGCTGGTGATTCCACCATCAGCGATGATCCTTTAATCCGGGGCTACCAGTATCTGAATGCTGTGGGTCAGCTGGCTTTAGACCCAAGTATGGTAGAGATCACTGATAATGTTAAAGAACGCGATCGCATTTATACCTGGATTGGCAATCACATTGATGCCATTAATGGTGAACTCCAGACTTGCCTAGAAGCCTGTCATAGCTGCTATCATGATTCCGGATCTCCCCCAATGCGGATTTTGGCAACCCCTTTAGGGGAAAAGTTTGGTATTGATGGCTTTTGCAACATCTTAGCCACTCCGGCGGTGATATTAATTGATGTCGGACGCATTGCACGGTCTGATTGGTTGAGTATTGTCATCCATGAATATGCCCATGCTCATTTAGGTTCCCCTGGTCACGATCAGCGTTTTTTTGATGTCATTTCCCATCTCTGTTTGGGTCTAGGATTAAAACCGCCACGCTGGCAGTTAGATCTCGAAACTTACCTACGGGATTGGCCAGAGTGTCCATCCAAGACTAATCCACTGTCTTTTTGGATGGGGTATGGAGGGTAGGAGCGATAGGCGAAGGTTAAGCCAGAGCCTAAGGAGGCTATTGTCTAATTCTTTTGGGCTATCCTAATAAATATTAAAAATTATTGCTTTGATTAACGTTTTAATTAATCAAAATTAATAACCTATTCGTGATTGAGGCGATTAACTTAAAAAGGGATACTCAGAGTAATCCCAAAAGAGTACCCTTAGTTGATGAACCGATGACTATTGGCTATTGACGGCTGTCCCGGCTATCACTAGTCGCTTTAGGGATTAAAATATCGATTAAAATATAATTTTTTTATAGACTGACACAGGATTCATTATATATTTGATTAAGGTTTGTAAGATTTTCTAAGAATACGGAGATAAAAACGTGGCTATTCCTTTACTAGGCTACGCCCCTGTGACGCAGAATGCGCGCATAGATGGGTATGAGATACCAGGAGAAGAGCAACCCAGAATTTATTCCACTGAAAACTTGCTCTCCCCCGGGGACATGGATGCCCTAATCGAGGCAGGATACCGTCAGATCTTCTTCCATGCCTTTGCTTCGGATCGTGAACCGTTCCTGGAGTCTCAACTCCGCTTCGGTCAGATCACAGTGCGGGACTTCATTCGTGGGTTGTTGCTTTCTGAAACCTTCAAGACCAGCTTCTATGACAAAAACAGCAACTATCGGGTTGTAGAGCAGTGCGTGCAGCGGGTGCTTGGACGTGATATCTATGGCGAAAGGGAAAAATTAGCCTGGGCAGTTATAATTGCCACAAAGGGTATCCAAGGCTTCGTCGATCAACTGCTCGACAGCGAAGAGTACATGGAGAATTTTGGGTACAACACCGTCCCCTATCAACGGCGTCGAGTGATTCCCGGTCGGCCTCAGGGTGAAACACCATTCAACATCAAATCTCCACGTTACAACGAATACTACCGTGCAGTACTGGGCTTCCCACAAATCATTTGGCAGACCCAGGTGCGCAGTTACGTCCCACAAGACAAGAAGGCCAAGTTAGGGGATCCGTCTCTGTATATGGGCATGGCACGGGAACTGTCTCCCCAAGGCAACACTATCCCACGAATATCAGCTATAAACATCGATTACGAATCCTTAGTGCCATATCGGGCTCAGGAATCTCCGCAAAAGGAACTAGCTGAAGCGAAGTCGTAGCACGTCTAAGAGTTTGATCAAGGCTAGGGGGGGAGGGGCAACAAACTCAATCCACTCCCCAGAAACGGGATGCTGTAGTTGTAGTCGCCAAGCGTGAAGTGCTTGACCCGGTAGATTAACACCGACAGAACGAGCACTGCTGTAAACGGTATCTCCAACAATGGGATGACCAATATAGCTACTGTGGACACGAATTTGGTGGGTGCGACCAGTTTCTAATTGGAAATGCATGAGGGTATAGTTGCCCAGTCGTTCTCGGACTTGCCAATGGGTAATAGCTGGGCGTCCCCCTTTTTCTACTGGCACGACAGCCATTTTCTTGCGGTCTACAGGATGCCGTCCAATCGGTTGGTTAATGGTGCCAGACTCAGCAGACGGAGCACCGTAGACTACACCTAAATATTGTCTTTGAGCAGTTTTGGCTTGGAGTTGGGCTTGTAGATGTCCATGAGCCTGGTCAGTTTTTGCGATCGCAATTGCACCAGTTGTATCCTTATCCAAGCGGTGGACAATCCCTGGACGCTGAACACCACCAATACCTGTAAGTTTAGGGCAGTGGGCTAAAAGGGCATTGACAAGAGTACCACTTTCATGGCCAGGTGCGGGATGAACTACCAAACCAGCCGGTTTATTGATAATAATCAGAACGTCATCTTCATAAAGAATGTCTAAGGGGATGACTTCCGGTTGTAATTCCAGGGGTTTGGGGTCAGGAATGGTTAAGGAGATCCGATCGCCTAGCTGAACTTTAGCTTTTTTTGAGATACACACGTGATCATTCACTTGCACGTTGCCTTGTTCAATCAGCTTCTGGATACGAGAGCGAGACAAGTCAGGTGTTTGTTGGGCAATATAGCTGTCAAGGCGATAACTGGGAGTGGAACCAGTAGACTTGCTAGTTTCCTGAACTTGCAAGAATTTGATAGAAAGCTGAGGGGTCATTGTTGAGCGTTGATTGTCAACCGAACTGAGAATTAGGAATACAGAAGACTTTAATTATGTATTCATTATCAATAATTAACAATTAACTAAAGCCGATCAACTATTGTAGAAGTGATTAACCGGATTTGATATTATTAATTATTTGGGTTCGTAGCAAAGTGCAGCGGTAGGGTAACCGTAAATGTAGTTCCCACCCCAACTTCACTGTTTACAGCAATTGTACCCTCGTGCAAGTCTAAACATTTTTTGACAATTGCTAAACCCAGTCCAGTCCCAGGGATGCTGCCAACATTACTTGCTCTTTCAAAGGACTCAAATAGTTGATATTGGTCTTTTTTAGGAATACCGATCCCCTGATCTTGGACCTGGATTACTGCGGTCGAAGAATTGCAATTGAGTTCAAATTTGATAGTACCTCCTTCTGGAGAATACTTAATGGCATTTAAGAGCAAATTGTTAACGACATGACTCAAAAGTCTTTCATCGATTAGGACATCTTGGCAACTACCATGACTAAGGAATATCAGGTTATGGTTAAAACCCAGGTTAATTTTGATATTTTCGAGTATGTCCTGACACAAAGCAACTAAATCCATGGGTTCTGGCTCAAACTTGAGTTTCCCGGCATCGGCTTTCCCAATGGTTAGAACATCATCCAAAAGTTGAGTCATCCGGAGCACAGCATGCTGGATTTTATCATGGTGCTTCAGTTTTTTCTCAGCGGACAATTTTTGCTCATAGCGTTGCAGCATTTGAGCAGAAGATTGAATGGTAGTCAGGGGCGTACGAAACTCGTGAGAAACTAATGAAACGAAACCTGAGCGGAGTTGACCGAGTTCTTTTTCCTTAGCCAATGCCTTACGAATATCTGCTTCTGCTTGCTTGAGTTCAGTGATATCCCTTCCCACCGCCTGGCATTCTATAAAGTGGCCATGTTCATCAAACATAGCTCGATCACTCCACTGCTGCCAGCGAATTTCTCCAGAGTCGAGAAGAACTCGGTGTTCGTAAGTGTTGATCGGATTCTCTACAGAAAGAGAACGGAAGTTCCGGGTCACAATGTCTTCGTCTTCCGGAGGCATTTTTGGCAAAAATACTTGCCCTACTAATTCAGATCGGTCTTTGCCAAAATAGCGGCAGTAAGCATCATTGACAAACGTTAGGGTGCCATCAAGTTTCAACCGACAGATCAGTTCAGTTTGATCTTCAATGATGGCACGAAATCGTTCTTCACTGTGTCGCACCGCCTCCTCTGCCTGCTTGCGTTCTGTAATGTCTTCAACCATGCTCAAAATACACAGGATTTCTCCTGCTTGATCTCGCATAGCCATCATGGTTAAATTACCCCAGAGGGTATCTTGATTCTTTTTTAGGTAACGTATTTCTAACTTAAAACTATCAATTTCTCCTTGTATGACCTGCTTAATATAAGGCTTGGCTTTTTCTAGGTCTTCAGGATGAGTAATTGCCAAACCATTGAGAGCCATTAGTTCAGACTTGGTGTATTCGAGCATTTCATAAAAAGCCCGATTCACCTGAATAAACTGATAATCCAAATCTGAAAGTGACATTCCGATAGGTGCTTCATCAAACACCCTTCCAAATTGGGCATCTTTCTCGTCTAAAGCCGCTGCTGTATTTAGTCTCAATTGCTGATAGGCTTGGCGTAGTTCTACCTCTGCCTGCTTGCGCTGGGTAGTATCTTGGATAATCCCGATAACTTGATAAATATTTCCTTGCTCATTTAGCAGGGGAATATAGGTAGCAAGGACAGTGAGTTCACCAACCTCTGGCAAAGTCAGAGTAAGTTCTTCGACTTGTGGTGTACGGGTTTCCACAGCCTTTTGTAGCAGTTTCACATAGATATCCTTAAATACAGGTGGATAGATTTCCTCGTCAGTGTGACCCAGTAGTGGTGAATCAGACACTCCAGTAAGCTTAACGCCTTGTTGATTGATAAACTGGAGCCGCCGCTGGGCATCATAGATCATAAATGTACCGGGGAAATTATCCACTGCTAGGCGAAATCTTTTTTCGCTCAGGCGTAATGCCTCTTCTGCCTGTTTGCGCTCCGTGATGTCAACAATTAACCCCAGCACACGATTGAGATTACCCGAACTATCTAGGTAAAACTGTCCTTTGTTCTCAACCGTGATGTATGTGCCATCCTTCTTACGGATCCGATACTCAAGATGAATAGGCTCCTTAGTGACAATCACCCGTTCTATGGTGTGTCGGTATCGTTCTAAATCATCAGGATAAATTAATTCATCCCACCCTTGCCTAGTGTTGGTGAGTTCTCCTGGGTAATAACCCAATACTTGTTCAATATTGTGACCCCAAATCAATTCATTTGTCTGGGTATTCCATTCGTAGAGCAACTGACCACTGATTTTACTAACCGCTTCATAGCGATAAAGCCATTCGGTTAATAGAGCAAAGTAATTTTTGAAGTTTTGCTGATCTCGATTCAGATTTTCACAGCCCTTACTACCTTCATAGGAGCCAGTAGAGTTACCATCGTCCAATCCAGATTTTAGCTCTTTAATGCTAGTGATATCTTTAGCAACAGCATAGAAAAGACCCTGTTCATCCTGTGAAATTCTCCAAGCCAGCCAACGCAAGCTACCATCTTTGTGGTAAATTCTATTCCGGTATTCGACTAGTTTTCCTTGACCACAATCACGAAGGGCATTGAGAGTAACTTCCCGATCTTCTGGATAAATCCACTCAATCCAAGGTCGCGATCGCAATTGGGAGCAAGTCCAACCTAGAACCTTTTCCCAAATCGGATTGAGTTGTTGAAAATATCCGTTTTGACCAAAGGTGCATAATAGATCAAGTGATAAAGAAAACAAGATCTTTAGGGCGGACTCTGCCTCTGCCATTGTTTCAGTACTTTTTATGTGAGACTGAGTGGTGTTCATTGCTGGGCTCGATCCGTCAGAAATTCTACAGATAAGCTAGGGATACATCTACCCACAGTCTTCCCTCAATAATCAGTATAATCACAAGATCATCAGCAGGAGTATTTTAGAAAGCTCAGAAGATTTCTCTAAGGAAAGGAAATTTTGAGGACATTTTGTGGTAATATTTTTTAGTCTTTTGCCCTGAAGCCCTGCTGAGAGCTTTACAGTAAGCCTGATTGGCATGTTCTCTTCGAGCAGTACCGTCCTAGATAACTGTGCTAGATAATTGGGCTAGATAATTGGGCTAGGTGACTAGGGCTGATAACTTGCCACAACTCGCCCAGCTCCGTAGCGCTGTCGGTAATAATACTTTGTTATCTCATCCCCTTGTTCTGAAAGCTGGTCAATTGCAATCCCATTACGACCATGATCAATACCCGAACTATGAATGTAATCACCATCACCTAGATACAATCCTACATGGTTCACTTTTTGGGCGGTAGCGAAAAAGACCAAATCTCCTGGTTGTAATTCCTCCATTCTAATGGTTTGGGTGAAAGCTGCTTGCTGATAGGAATCTCTGGGTAACCAAATCCCCGATGCTGCAAACGCTGCTTGCATCAACCCTGAACAGTCATAGTTGGGAGCTACTGTACCCCCCCAAAGGTAGTAGGGATTTTGGTGCATTGCTGCTTTAGTAAACCCAATCACCGCTTTTATTCGTGCTTGGATTTGAGCTGGAGACAGAGAAATGGGGCGATAAGGAGTGTTAGCTATGTCCAGTAGAGCCAAATCCGACACAGGCAACCAACCAGAATAGTTATCTTCGCACAGACATACTTCTAAGGCATTACCGACAGGTGGGACAGACTTGACCCACAAGTGCCTTCCCGTAGCTGCTTGTGTTGTTAAACGCTTACAGTTGGGCGAATCATAGAGGTTGAGATTAGCAAGACAGTAGTATTCCAAATCATTGGCTCGTAATTGCTCAAGCAAAACCATAGTATAGGAAGCGGGAACTCACACTCAGATTATGGTCCTTTTCTAGAAGGATAAACAACTAGGAAGATTAAGCAGCGAAATCAACCGTTGCCCCAAGAGCCACCTTTCCCTAACTGCCTCATGATCAAATTACTCTGATCGAGCGCCTCAGGAGCTGGCAAGTGGACTTACCCCACTCAGAGGAAAAATCAGGGGCCAACGCCAATCGGTAATTTCCGATCGGGCAACCGGAAATAGAGAATTGCAGAGGTTTTACAGGTGTAGATGCCTAAGTCCTGTGTTAGTGATGTTTACGCAGGGCAAAACTAAAAGCCAAAATGAGGTTATTCTGCTCTTTGTATCTGGTAAAGTTCAAGGGATGAGTAGACTATCCTAGGATAGGGTTCAAATTTTTGAGTACCTGACCTGATCTGATGTGACTAGCAGCTACAAGTTACTGACCAAGAACTATAACTTTTAGCTTTTGGCTAACTGCTAAGTTTGTTACCCCTAACCAGTCACCAAGTAGTTTTTGAGGAGTGAGTGTGAAGAGTAATTTTCCTAAGACCCTTTCGATCCAACTGAGTATGGCAGTATTGACGATGGTCAGTTACCAGCTGTCTGCTACTGCTGAAACACCTCGCTATAATTCATCGGTAAAGCAATTTACCCAGACAGCAGCAGCCGTCAGACCTGAGCAATTAGCAGCAACTTCCACCATCACAGTTGACCCTAATCGATTTAATCCGGAAACTACACAAACTCCTAAAAATATATTCAGACCAACTAGTCTGCCATCAGGGAATCTCAACACTATCACTGACCATCGAGCTAATTCCCGTTTAGGGCAATTGGACAGGATAGGAGCAGCGGTTCGTGCCAGTAAGTCGGTAGGGTCTCCTAGTGAATTAGTCAACCGCTCCCAATTCAATGGCTCAGTTGCACCAATTGCTGACTATACAGTCAGACAGAAGCAGGTACCATTAGCCAATTTAGAAACTATCCAGGAGTATCCTGCTGATCCCCCCAAACAAGAGCTAGAACCGATCACTGAGGAATACCAAACACCTTCTCAAGAGTTTAATAATCCTGTGGTAGCTCCACCGAGACCAGGGACTTTAGCTACATCTGTGGCAGCTCTAAAAATACAACTAGATCAAGCCACCTCTGACACCTCACCAGCCATCTCCTATGAAGTAGGCACCCCTGTAGCTCAGAGAAATATTGATCCTACTGGCAACAGCCTTGGGGTTGGAAACTATGTTGGAATTGGCGGTCATATCGGTTTTACTGATGATGGCACCAATATTGGTCGAGGTGGCTTTATGATTAACGGCAAATATGATTTATCCCCCACCTTATCAGTTCGTCCTAGCATACTAATCAATGATGATGCTACCTTTGTGATCCCAGCTACTTACAACTTTATTTTCCAGGATGAACCGTTTGAGCCGCCTACTTACTCAGCTTTCGCTGGTGGTGGTTTGGCTTTTTCTACAGGTGATGACAACAATGTGGGTTTAATCGTTACTGGTGGTGTTGATTGGCCATTTGGACCCAATTTTGTGGCCAATGCTGCCTTAACTACTGGAATTTTTGTTGATGGTGCCGCAGATCTCGGAATTTCCTTTGGCATTGGTTATAGCTTCTCTAACTTTGGCAAGTAGAAAAGGGACAAATATAGCAGAAGTCAGAAGTCAGAAGTCAGAAGTCAG
>NZ_JAAHHE010000122.1:0-18561 GCF_010692525.1 Moorena sp. SIO3B2 | reverse complement strand
TGATAGAATAAGGGTAACATTTGCAACAGATAGGTCTTATTGACAATTTGAGACCTATCTTTTTCTATCACAGATCGTTACACTCTTGACGTATCAATCGTTTCAAGCCATATCGTCGCCCCCCCAGGTCATACCAAGTAGCGTTCAGGGCTGGGATCACATGAATTACTAGGGTTTCCCAAATTACCCATTTAGTAGGTAGGCATGATTAAACCGACTAATGGAACTAAATGATGTCAAGTTTTGTAAAACATCTAGAAATTCAATCTATGCCCTTGAGCCAGCATGTTTAGATAGATTTGTTTATATATAGTTACATAGCTGTATTGATTTGGGCTTACCTATTTAACTGTTACTAGTTATCGCTATACATTCGGTATCCAAAACCACAACCTTCTCTGTCTCGAAAACAGAACAGGAATCGATTACGTTAACAATTGCCGGAACAATGGCTTGTTTGAGTCGAGCTTGAGCTTCTGCTGCTACTGGTTGATACTGCATAATCCAGCGATTTTCAGCTATATATTGGGGATTAAATGCTTTCTTATCTAACAACCAAAAATCAATTTTGTACTGCCTAATAAACTGTTTAACTTCAGCTAAGTTTGGACTGTACTGGGCTTGAATTAAATCAATCGCTCTGTTGCGAAATTGGTTGTAATAGTTAGTATGATAGGGAATACCGTATTCTCTACTGACTAAGATTGACCGTCCAGAAAAGGTTGGCAAGAAATCGGCTTCCTTTGATAGTGAGGCAATTAGGATATCCTTTGATTGTTTAGCAAAGAATTCATAGAGGCCATGTTGCCTCCCAAGCTCATAGTTGGTTTTGGGGAAATTATGGAAACCAAGAGGAGACAAGATTAGAGCCATTCCCACGAGTGTAACGATCGCTCGTCCCAACACTGGTTTCCCTGGAATTAGAGGGAAGGCTACCGTCTGGCAAGCTTGAATAATAGCATCAAGTAATAGAGTTATAGCGATCGCAGCAGCTAAGACTAGCACAATTCGCAGACTATGCTTACTGTAACGGCTGGGTAGATGCAGTCGGAAAAGGACACCATGAGCCATAACGAACATGCCAACGGATACTAGAGCCAGTTGAGTCAGGAGTACCGTTTCCCCTTTGACTTTCTTCACTAACGGTAGCCATGAGGGAAATCGTAACAGGATAGGCAATAGTAAACCAGCACAGACAGCTATAGGTAAACGCTTTCTTCGGGGAAATAGACCACTGCGAGCATCTTCCAACCAGAAATGCCATGGGTTGTGATCGAAAAAGGCAACTCGCCCTCCTGGTTGGAATTCTGGCATTGTTTTGGCTTGCTGTGCGCTGATAATTGGACCATAGTCAGAAGTGGTCAAAGCATAGGGCAACAGGACGATGAATGCCACACCTAACCCAGCTGCACAAAACCAATAGTCATTCTTCTGGGAGGATAGTCTGATTTTACCCTCTCGCCAACGCAACAGTTTCAGCACCAGGACGCCACAACACAGGAAAACGCACTGAGGATAAAATAAACCCTGGAGGGTGATCACTACTAGACAGGGGATCAATGAGCGCCGTGATAGGTAGTATAAAAATGCTAGCAGCAGGGGATAAATGAACGCCCTAGGGGTTGCTGATACTAAATCATCGAGCATCCATAGGGTTTGATTTAGGAGCAAAGACGCAATAAATCCTGCGGCTGGGATGGGCAGCATTTGTAGACAAAGCCCGAAACAGTAACTAGTGGTAATCAACCCTAGCACCATCGGTAGTAGTTTATTCAATAAGAGGGGATTAATCCCAACAAATGCTATCAGCCGATAGAGGGTAGTATAGCCAGCAGGTGCTACAGATTGGAAGTAATTGGCAATCAGATCATCGGGAAATAAGCTGGGATCAAAAAACCGTTGCATCCAAAATACATGCTGTCTGGCATCATCTTGTACAATGTATTGATTACTAAAGGCTTCTTCGAGGGCAATCAGGCTGTAAACCATAGCAAATGCTAGGCTCAAGCTAAACCAAAATATTACTTGGTTTTTAGGGGGATTCGAGGCTGGGGGATTCATACTTTTTTGTGTTTGGGTAGAGATACTTAAAATGGGATAATGGAGTGACGATTATCGGTAAGTTTCTAGATTAAGTATTATTGTTAACAGTGAAATATTATCGTTAACAGTAATCAGGAAACGGTCAATAAAAAGCGATCAAGTACAATATCCAAATTAAACGAATACGAATCAATTACCTTTGTACTTTCCTGTATACTTTTCGGTGTACTTTTTTGTGTGATGGAAACCAAAAGATTAAAGCTAGGGAAATTACCTCAACCTCCCTTGCGACTATTATGCATTACCCTACTGCTCTTAGGTATAGTCTTTCGCTTAGCCAATCTCGACAGCAAAGTCTACTGGGGGGATGAAACTTTCAGCTCCTCTAGAATTGCTGGCTATTCAGCGGAAGAAATTATCGGGGATATCTACACAGGTCAAGTGATTAGCGCTACAGAATTACAAAAATACCAGACCCCTAATTCTGACCGTAGCCTCGCCAATACCTTACGAATTATAGGGGAAGAAGCGCCACAACACCCGCCAGTTTACTATATTTTAGCCCGATTCTGGGAACAATGGCTTGGTAATTCCCTAGCACTCAAGCGCACTTTACCTGCTTTGATTAGCTTGCTGGGATTACCCTGCCTCTACTGGTTGTGCTTAGAACTATTTGGGACATCCTTGACCCCATGGCTTGCCGTGTCCCTATTCGCTGTTTCACCAATCCATATTTTGTATGCCCAGGAAGTTCGGGAATATAGTCTGTGGACTGTGAGTGTCTTGCTATCGAGTGCTTCCCTATTACGAGCGATGCGAGTCAACAGTAGGGTGAGTTGGTGCATTTATGCCCTTTCTGTAGCGCTATCTTTCTACTCTCATTTATTTTCAGCACCGATTATCCTAGGTCACGGCATTTATGTCCTGATCATCGCAGGTTGGCAAAGGCGTCAACAAGTAATTGCTTACATCTCAGCGGTCACAGCAGCACTGCTGATATTTTCACCTTGGTTAGCTGTTTTCTTGGAAAACGAACCCAGAGCTAGCAAGGAATGGGGATGGGTGATTAAAGAATTACCCCCCCTCGATCTGGGTCGATATTGGCTGAAGAATCTACTCTACGGCTTTTTTGATGTACCCCTAGGGAAGGAGTACCCGTTTGACCTAACCTTTAGCTACACCCAGCCTAGAACTTACCTAGTGCTACCAATTGTGGGGCTAGTGATTTATGGGCTATATTTTCTCTGTCGCTATACTCCAAAACAAGTTTGGCTATTTGTTTTGCTCCTGATGGGATTTACTAGTCTACCCCTAGTGCTACCAGATGTGATTTCAGGAGGCATGCGCTCAACGATTGCTCGATATCAACTCCCAACCTACATCGGGATTCAACTCACTATTTCCTATTTACTCTCCACGAAACTCAGTAAGTTTTCGATTGGTATTTGGCAAAAACGTTTATGGCGATTGACTACAGTTATATTAGTCTCTTGTGGTGTGATCTCTGGTGTGCTGATTGTTCAAGCTGAAACCTGGTGGACGAAGTACAGTGATTACTATAATGCAGACGTTGCTAATATTATTAATCAGTCTCCTGCTCCCCTTGTACTAAGCGATAGTACTCACAATCGAATTCTATCCCTGAGCCATAAGCTTGACCCCAAGGTTCAATTACAACTCATCAAAAAAATCAAAAACGTTTCAGAAATACCTGAAGAAAAATTACCAAAAGTATCAGCTGAATTTACTGATATTTTTGTATTGGAAAATATTCCATCACCATCATTGCTACGCCCCAGTATGGAAAAACATAATAACTATAAGTTCAATCTGATATACGAAGGAAATATTGGCTTTAAAAAACGAAAAGTTCTGTTGTGGAAAAAAAATGATTAGATTGATTAGTCATTAGTCATGAGTGATTGGTCATTGGTCAAGTTGGTTTGACCTTTTGACTTTTGGTTTCACTGCACTAGCTTCCAGAGATGCTTGCGTTTATGAGCTGGTTTAACGTCATAGGGTGACTCATGTTCAAATTTTTGTCGCAGTTTTGGAGAAGGTCTATATAAGAAGACGTCACTGAAACTGGAAAAAACTGTTGGAGAATCCTTAGTTTTGATTAACTGTAAGGTCACGTTGGGCTCAAGTAAATAACTGAGAGACACTAATCGCATGATATCACTACTAATCACCAAGGGACGATTGGCTTCATTAATAATATGAGCTTCCTCAGGAGTATAATAGTTACTGTATTTATGCCACCAAGTTTCTGCTTGAGAACTAATGGCACAAGAGAGCACACCTGCTGAAATAACTGTAATAGCAACTAATCGCCATAGTTGTTGTGGTTTTCTCGTCTTACCATTAATGGTGTTAATTTTGTTAGCAAGGAGGTAAGCAACACCAAGTTGTATACCCAAGTAAGAAGGAATAAAATAGCGAGCCATGCTGGAACGCTGTCCTCCTAAAATTAAATCCTGAGCAATGGGAAACATCCCAACAACTGCGATCATGGTCAAGATAAATAACCAAACCCGCTCCTGACTATGACGACACAGAAAATATATAGAATAGCCTACGATAATTAAAATCAGGATATCAAAATAAATCAGTAAATGGTCGTAGTTAAACTTTAGGTCTCGACCTGACCGCACATCAAATAAGGGATTTTTATAGCCAATCTGGATATCGAAAAACACAGAACTAAGATTGATAAGCCAGCGGGTTATCAGTTTACCTATTGGAGTCTCTTTATCCGCCCAATCCCCCAATTCAATACCGTTTTCAATTACCAATATGAGCCAAGGTAAAAAGGCTATAATCCCGAAAAGCGAAGCTAATCCATACCTAACGACTTGTTTACTCAAACGAAATTTTTCGGTGATAACAACATAGATACTATGCCCAATAAAAACTAATCCAGAAAGCAAATAGCTGTACAGATTTAGAGAAACTGTTATGGCATAGATTACCCAACTGATCAGTGTGCTAAGACGCATCGCCCTAAGCAAGGCTATGCTGGAAAGCAATGTGGTCAATGTCCACAAGCTATATTGTCTAGCTTCCTGGGCATACAACACATGGAATGGAGAGACACAGAGCAATGCGATCGCAATCCATCCCGTTAAGGGAGACTCGAACAACTCCAAACAAAGCCAATAAATGCACGGCAAAGTCAACAGACTAATCAAGGCAGGTAAACTTCTCATCACCGTTACGGAATAACCGAACAATTTTGCCCAAAAGTGAGCCATCACAAAATATAACGGTGAATGTTGTGGCTCATGTAACGCTAACCCTTGGATCGTGTCACCTACATCTTTGTTATCATTAGGACGCTGATACTGCTGTAAATCTTTAACATTAATTTGACGACCATCAATTTCTTCGATAATTTCTGCTTTGGTATAGCCAGAAATTCGCAAGGATGTATAGGCTTCATCAATCCAATAGACTTTTTTGTCAATATTGACTAATCGAAAAACTATCCCCAGGAGTAAGATAATAAGAATTAAATACTTAGACCATTGACCAGATGTAGGTCGATGAAATTTTAGATGATTTCCCATGACTTATCGGGGTAGGGGTTATTAATTGGTGGCCTTTGAGCAGAGGTTAAGGATTGGATAAGCGTTGGGAAAATTAAGTTAGCCGTTTCAGGCAACACCAAATAGTAAAGCTTACCCCTCAGCAGCAGTATGGCAAGACTAAATTCATGGCCAGCACTTTCAAACCGTAGCCGAATCGTGATTTAAGACTGAAACTTGGAATTTAGGCAAGGGAGCAGTGAAAGCAATACCAAAGGCGGGATATGACGACTGGTAGTTATGCCTTAGTTAGAAAGATTATCAGGCAACGACACAGGATTAGCCATCGTATTGATCAGTAATTTACATATCTTGACATAAATTCGTTCTGTTCAATGAATTCTAGCAACTTACCTGTATTATGGAAGATAAAATCCATAAAAGTAACCCTGGGGAAGCATAGGATGATTTATCGGATGAATGACGTCAACAACTCACCGCTAAGTCTTGTCAGACTATAGCGGGAGCTTGTGAAAGCTCATAGTTGACCAGACTAAGACCTAGTAATGGTCTACGTTATTCGAGTCATAACACCTGTAGATGCGTGCCAGTCTTCAGCTCTGTTGTTAACAATTAAACATCTGTAGTGAGTTAAGGAAGTGTTGTTAACCTGAAAAGCTCTTATAACATTGTCGTTCGCGCAAGCGTGTGCTTTGCACAGGCAAACTTTACCCACTTGTGGAGTGTTCAAAGTAATGCGAGTGTTCGTGCTAGATAAAAACAAACAACCATTAGATCCATGCCATCCAGCACGGGCTAGGGAGTTACTTAAAAAAGGGAGGGCTAAAGTCTTTAAGCGTTATCCATTTACTATCATCCTGCAAGACAGGGATGTTGATAATTCTGTTACTCATCCACACAGAATCAAGATAGACCCTGGATCTAAAACAACCGGGATTGCCATCGTTCAGAAAAAAACTGGACGGGTCACAACCGCCTTGGAAGTTAATCACAGAGGACAGAATATCAAAAACTCTCTGGAATCCAGAAGAGCTTTAAGGCGAGGTAGGCGAAATAGAAAGACTCGTTACCGCAAACCTCGGTTTCTCAATCGAAAACGCCCAGAAGGGTGGCTGGCTCCATCGCTAATGAGTCGAGTATTTAATATTGAGACTTGGGTAAGACGGCTAAGGAAGCTGTGCCCAATAACCACCATATCTCAAGAATTAGTCCGGTTTGATACTCAAAAAATGCAAAACCCAGAAATATCGGGTGTAGAGTATCAACACGGTGAACTGTTTGGGTTTGAGGTGAAAGAATATCTGCTTGCCAAGTGGGGTCATAGCTGTGTTTACTGTGGAGCAGAGAACGTCCCCTTGGAGGTTGAACACATTACTCCAACATCTAAAGGAGGGACTAATAGAGTCAGCAACCTAACCTTGGCTTGTCGGCCTTGTAACCAGAAGAAAGGTAGCGATCCGATTGAGAAATTTTTACGTAAAAAGCCGGAACTTCTAAAGAAAATACTGGCCAAGGCTAAATCCCCCTTGAAAGATGCAGCAGCAGTTAACTCAACTCGCTGGGAAGTATGGAGGAGGCTGCAACTGACTGGATTACCTGTTGACACAGGTTCTGGTGGTCTGACTAAGTTCAATCGTCAAACCAGAGAGATTGAGAAAACCCATTGGACTGATGCTGCTTGTGTGGGTAAATCCACTCCTCAGACATTACTACTAAATGGAGTGAAACCGCTAATAGTTACAGCTAAAGGTCACGGGGTGCGCCAAAGATGTCGTCCAAATAAATATGGCTTTCCAAAGGCTCATGCACCTGCCGCTAAGTTTTTCAAAGGTTTCCAAACGGGCGATATTGTTAAAGCTGATATCAAGGGAGGGAAGTATGCCGGTCAATACACAGGACGAATAGCAATTCGCCATCGTCCTAGTTTTGCACTCTCTACTCCAGAAAAGAAAATTGATGTACATCCAAAGTATTTACGAACAATTTTCAAGGCTGACGGCTATGAATACGCGAGTCAAATTAATCAATGATTCGCGCTTGGCCATAGGCCACGCTACGCGAACGCTGGCCGTAGGCCACGCTACGCGAACAATTTATTCTCCTGCGGGAATTCCCCGGAGACGAAACCTTAGATAGTGGAGCCTTTAGAGTCAGTGGGCTATGCAGAAAAGGCTTAAATCTTTTTTAATAGCGATGCAGCGCGGTCTTGGGGAGGCAGTGCGGTCTTGGGGGTCTCCCCCATGACCGCACTGCCGTGGTTTCCCCCATGAGCGACTGCATCAAGACAAGGCTCCACTATCTTACGGTAACTTTAAACCCGCTAAAACTGACGTTTATAACGGGAGTCCCCTTCCCGTATTTAAGATGGATCAACGAAAGCTTTTATCACTGTTATGTCATGGCTCAATATTTTTTAGCTCTCTGGTGGTCTCTATTGCCATCCCGATAGTCATTTTTTTGGTCACCGAAGACTCAGTGGTCAAAGAAAATGCGAAAGAAGCTCTGAATTTTCACATTTGCCTTTATATATATGGGGTGATTTGTCTGATACTGACTGTGGTGATTATTGGGATTCCGCTGCTAATTATATTAGGGCTTGTCAGTCTAATTATGTCCATAATTGCCTTAGTCAAGGTGCTGGAAAATCCTAATCAGCCCTATCGCTATCCGTTTATTTTTCGGGTGCTTTGACATGCCATGGCATAATTGATACAACGTTTGGGAGATGACAGTATTGATAAGTTAGGGTAATTTATCGTCAAAGATTTTACTGACTATTCCGAATCATGAAGCGATCGCTTGTCCGTATTTCCGTATTCATATCATTACTAGGGTTTACTCCATCTCCTGGTATAGCAGCTCCCCCTAGAACTCCAGACCAAACCGAATCGTGTGAAATCTTAGTGATTGGAGGTGGATTGGCTGGTGCGGCGGCTGCCTATGAAGGCTTATTGGCAGGGCAAACGGTGTGCTTGACTGAGATTACCGACTGGGTAGGGGGACAAATTTCTGCCCAGGGAACCTCTGCTCTGGATGAACGACCCACTCAGCGATCGCGTTTATTCTATCCTAAGGGCTATCTAGAATTACGCGATCGCATTAAACGCTACTACCGTCAACTCAATCCTGGGGACTGCTGGGTAAGTGAATCCTGTTTTCTACCCCGTGATGCTCACCAAATCCTGTTTAATATTTTACGAAAGGCGGCCAAACGGGGAAAAGGGAGATTAAAATGGTTTCCCTCTACTGTAGTTAAGGAACTAGAGATTAGCGCCGATGGCAAAACCATTGACAGTGTGATTGCTATTCAACACAAAAGTACTGCTGATGCTCCTGGCCTGAACACCTTTCCCCTATCTCAAACCATTGAAGATTGGTATAGCTACCAGAATTCCTCCCGCTTTGAGAAAAGCATTTTGCGCATTGTCCCCCAACAGAGCCAAGACAATAGTTCTAATTGGTACATTATCGACGCAACAGAAACTGGTGAAATTATTGCCCTAGCTGACGTTCCCTACCGGTTGGGGATTGACTCCCGCTCCTACCTAAACCCCTCCGCATCTAGTGCTACTGACGACCTCTATTGCACCCAAGGCTTTACCTACACCTTTGCCATGGAGCAAACCAAGGAGCCTCAAACCCAAGAAATGCCTTCGTTTTACCCGCAATACCAACCCTACTACAGCTATGAATTACAGCGGCTAGCTGACTTTGAAGGAGTATTCACCTATCGGCGAATTTGGAGTTCTAAGCGGGGTAAACGGATCCGATGGGGGGTTACTGCTCCAACTCCGGGGGACATTTCAATGCAAAACTGGACATGGGGTAATGATTATCGTCCTGGCACTTCAGAAGATAATCTAGTGTACACCCGTCGCCAATTACGAACCAGTGGTCAACTGGCTCCCGGTGGTTGGATGGGAGGCTTGCGTACGGAAAGTCTACGTAAAGGAGAAGAAAACGCTCTCGGTTATTACTATTGGCTAGTGGCAGGGACTACCGACTCCCAGCTTGGGGATGGGGTAAAAGAACCTCATCCCAATCACCGCTATCTAACCGGGTTAGATTCTCCGATGGGGACAATGCATGGGTTGTCTAAGTATCCCTATATCAGGGAAGGGAGGCGGATTATTGGACGCCCTTCCTTTGGCTATCCTCAAGGCTTTACTATATCAGAAGTGGATATTTCCCGCCGTGACTACCAGGATGAGTATTATCGGCAGACTCTCTCACCAGACGAATATCGCCGCTTGTGGGCAGTATTGGCTGGATTAGAAGCACCCTCTGTGATTCAAGGTAAAATCCAGCCAGATCAAGTCAGCCAACGCAGTCGCTCTACTATCTATCCTGATTCTGTGGGTATTGGTCACTATGCCATCGACTTTCATCCTTGTATGACCTTAAGTCCAGCAGAAACCCCAGGAAACACCGAGCGTCAAGGGGAACGGCGGGGAGCAGGTCAAGCCTATCCGTTCCAAATTCCCCTGCGAGCGATAATTCCCCAGAAAATTGACAACCTATTAGTAGCAGGTAAAAGTATTGCTACCAGTCACATTGCCGCTGCTGCTTATCGCGTGCATTCCTTTGAATGGTCATCCGGTGCTGCTGCTGGTACAACCGCTGCTTTTTCCTTAGAAACTGGGATAGCACCTTACCAGCTTGTACAAGAACCCCTCTTCCAACAAACCCAACTCCAAGCTCTACGCCAGCAGTTAGAAAAAAACGGTAATCCCACCGCTTTCCCAGACACGTCCATTTTTAATCAAAATTGGGAGGATTGGCGTTAAAGGGACACAGTTTACTAATAGTAATTATCTTTAGTAGGCTACGTTTTTACATACATTGATAATGGCTCTTCCATAGATATTATGCTAAATAACCGCCCAAATCAATTATCGCCTTACTGGGCAATTATTTGACTTTATAAACAGTTTTTTTAACTGTTAAAGTAATTCCCAGTAAAGCTTTCAGCATAAGGGAAATTAAAATTAGCATCAACTTGTAACAAAGAGCATTTATTATCTGTTTCTCAATAGTAATAAGTCATGATTGTGCCATGACTTATTACTATGATGAATTAGCGACAATAATGCTAAAGATAGTTAGTTAGTTAGTAATTGGTCATTGGTAATTAGACTACTATTCCCTATTCCCTATTCCCAGAAGGTATTTGTAGCCAACATTCAATAGCCCGATGGTAGTTTTGATAGCGGGTTGATTAACCTGACTTAATATTATTTGCCGACCAACTTCACCATTCCAATCCCACCAAAATATAGACCAAGTACAGCACCCCCCAGTAAACTTTGAGTGAGAGGATCTGTCGAAGGAGTCAGCACTGCTCCCAAGATAGCTGCTCCTAGGACAACCGTGCGCCAACCAGAAAGCATTTGCTTGGAAGAAACAATTCCCAAAAATCCCAGTAACATTTGAATAACTGGGATTTGAAATGCCAAGCCAGTACTAAACATCAACAGTAAGACAAATTCAAAATACTTATCAATTGACCACAACTGCTCTACTACATCTGCTCCGTAACTGATAAAGAAATTCAGAGCAGCAGGAATTAGAGCAATGTAGGCAAATACCAAGCCTAGGAAAAACAGAACCGTTGAGCCTAAAACCACAGGTCCAATGAAGCGTCGCTCCCGGCGAGTCAACCCTGGTAAAACAAATAGAAGGATTTGGTAAAGAATAAAAGGACTAGCCACCAGTAAGCCACTATAGCCAGCCACTTTCAAGGACACAAAAAAGTATTCCCCTGGAGCCAGTTGCAGAAACTTGACCCCCCTAGCTGGAATTTCCAGCAACTGAACAATCGGCTTAACTGCGACAAAGCAGCCAGCCATGGACAAAAATACAGCAATCAGCGAGTAAAAAATCCGCTTTCGCAACTCCTCTAAATGGTCGAACAGAGACATCTCGACATCATTAGGTACCTCGTCGAGATAGGTCTCAGGGTCTTTGAGAGTATCCAAACTTTCCTGGGGAGGAGTATCTAACTCAGAAGGCGTCATGGATTTTGATTGGCTTAGGGAACGTTCACTATTGTATCTTCTTGTATCTTCCAACGATTGTGTGGGGATAATTCAAACTCGACGATAAACGCGATAGTTAATCTTGGGAAAGATATTGTCAATCTCCTCGACCTTCTCCAGCCAGCCTGCATCAATCTTGCCCAGCTTGATATCATCGTAAAGCTTATTAAACCGCATCAAATGCGATCGCGTTCGTCTAACTGCATAAGGAACCATTGTCTCGGTGCGCATAATAAATGCCCAGTCTGACGATTGCGCTAGTAGTAACTCTCGCGCTGCTTGATTTAATGCCTTCCACTCCAACTCGTCTGTAGCTTCCAACTTTGACAGCTCAATCATCCGTTCTGTGGCTTTGTGCAGATGAGGGTAAATCCAGGTATTGGTTTCATTGAGCCAGTATTCATGGAACCCCTGATACCCCCAGCTAGATTGAGAAGGCTTACAGACTTGTTGGATCGGATGATTCCGCAAATAATCTGCCAAATGAGTCATTTCATAGGTGTTCTGGTCATACCACGACTTACGGAGCAAGACATCCAGAAACCAAGGACCTTCGTACCACCAGTGACCAAATAACTCTGCGTCATAGGGAGACACCACAATTGGAGAACGCTCTATTATTGCTGCTAGATGTTTAACCTGCTGCTGGCGATTAAACATGAAATTTCCAGCATGTTCCGCAGCTTTGTCTTTTGCCCAATACGGATCATACAGTTGCTTTTCCCCTAATCCTGTACCACGGTCTGTAATTTTGTGATACTTTATACCCGTATTCTTCCGCTTTCCATGGGGCATAATATAAGGTTTAATGTAATTATAATCTGCTTCCCAGCCTAAATCCTTGTAAAATTCCCGATATACTGGATCCCCTGGATACCCGACTTCCGAGGACCACACCTGCTGGGATGACTCATGGTCACGACCAAATGCAGCAACTCCTGTCTCAGTATAAATGGGGGCATAGGTACCAAAACGTGGTCGGGGACGAGCGTAGAGAATACCATGACTATCCATCATAAAATAGCGCAAACCAGCATCTGCTAGCATCTCCTCCATCCCTTCGTAGTAAGCGCATTCCGGTAACCAGATGCCCTTGGGCGGACAGCCAAAGTTTTGCTCATAATGTTCACAAGCCACCCGAATTTGAGCCCAAACTGCTTGGGGATACATCTTCATCAGAGGAAAATAGCCATGGGTAGCACCGCAGGTGATAATTTCCAGGTTATTACTGTCTAAAAATTTTTTAAATCCCTTGACTAAATCCCTTTCATAGTGTATCCATGTTTGGCGAATAGTGCTGAACTCTTGAACATAATGTTGGGCTAGGTAACGGATATGACCATTATGCTGATTATGCTCAACCTCCTTCTTGGCTAGTTCTTCGAGCAGTGACAGATGGCGCTCATAACGTTCTTGTAGTAGTGGATCCCGTAGCATTGACACTAAAGTTGGTGTCATACTCATGGTTATTTTGAAGTCAATCCCATCCCGCTTTAATCCCTCAAAAACATGTAGTAGGGGAATATAGGTTTCAGTAATGGCTTCAAATAGCCACTCTTCTTCTAGAACATAATCACTTTCTGGATGCCTAACAAACGGTAAATGGGCGTGAAGGACAAGAGCAACGTAGCCAATAGCCATGATCAAGTAGCAGCCGTGGATAGGTTTTTAAAGGAGAACTGACGCAATCCGCGATAATGTTACATTATTTTAAGATTTTAGTCTCAAATAGACCGGGAAAGTGGCAGAAAAGGGCTGGTTAGTACCGAGACTATAAAATAATAAAATAGATATTAAATTGTAAGGAAGCACACATCACCAACAAAAAATAACAAATCTTAGTCTTATTCCAGCCTTATTGGTTAAGAGTGCTAACACCAAATTGCATGCAGGCAGCTACACAAACACACACGAACTCCCCAACCTTTCTACAACTGCTGCTGTTTGTCGATGAACGTCCCGGTTCCCGTAAACAGCTCCAGTCTATCCACCATTATCTGGAAACTCTCAAGACAGAGTATCCCTTTGAACTAAAGGTTGTGGATGTTGGGGAACAACCCTATCTAGCTGAACATTTTAAGCTAGTAGCAACCCCAGCACTGATTAAGATTAATCCGAAACCCAAACAAACCCTTGCAGGTAGTAATCTAGTTGCCCAGCTGAAGAGCTGGTGGCCCCGCTGGCAACGCTCTATAGAAGAAAACCAAACCCAACTTACCCAAGGATTCCCTTTACAACCAACTGTTCGCTCATCTAACTCCTCGGCTGAGACATCACCAGAGACAGCTGGTTCCCTAGCTTGTGCCTTGGAACTGATTCGACTATCCGACGAACTATTTCGCCTGAAGAAAGATAGAGAAGAATTGCTTGAGCAGCTGCAATTTAAAGACCAAGTCATATCGATGTTAGCTCACGACTTGCGTAGTCCTTTGACAGCAGTATCCATTGCGTTGGACACCCTACAGCTAGAGCAACCAGTAGCCCAGAATGTTAGAAAACCTGGGCTGACGCCACAGCTAAAGGAACGGCTGTTTGAGCAAGCTCGTAATCAATTGCGCACTATCAACCGGATGGTGGTGGATCTGCTGCAAGCTAGGAAGGGAAGTAATGCTGAATTCAACATCCGACCTCATAAACTGAATTTGGGCAGACTTTGCCAAGACGTTCTAGTTCAGATGCACGAACAGTTTCAGCTCAAAGCTCAACTTGTGCAAACCGACATCCCGCAAGACTTGCCTCCTGTCTACGGCGATGAAGAATTGGTGCGTCAGGTGCTAATTAACCTGCTGGATAATGCCATTAAGTATACTCCCAAAGGGGGG
Organism: Moorena sp. SIO3B2; assembly: GCF_010692525.1. Classification (NCBI taxonomy): domain Bacteria; kingdom Bacillati; phylum Cyanobacteriota; class Cyanophyceae; order Coleofasciculales; family Coleofasciculaceae; genus Moorena; species Moorena sp. SIO3B2. The sequence continues at coordinate 4,110 of NZ_JAAHHE010000122.1, read as the reverse complement.
AAAATTGCTGTCTCTACCATCCACCGTACTACCCAGAAAGTTCAAGTCAGCGTTTGCGATGATGGTCCTGGTATACCACAAGAAAATCGCGATCGCATTTTTGAAGACCACTTCCGCCTTAAACGAGACGAAGCTATAGAAGGCTATGGGTTGGGCTTAGCCCTATGTCAAAAGATTATCCGTGCCCACTATGGTCGCATTTGGGTTGATTCACCTATCAAGGGTGGCAGCTGTTTTAACTTCACCTTACCGATTTATCGATAGCAAATGGGGTTGAAGGTTGAAGTTTGTTCCCGTAGCGTGGCCTATTGGCCAAGTTTGAAGTTTGTTCCCGTAGCGTGGCCTATTGGCCAAGGTTGAAGGTTGAAAGCGCTTTAGCAGTTGAACCGATCAGGTAATCGCTGTTCAGTCTTGAGAGCGCAAAGCCGCAATAATTTGAGTATTGGCTTTGGGGAAGGGGAACTGATCTACTTCATCTAAGGTGACCCAGCGAATCTCATCACATTCAATGGGTTGCGGAACACCACTGAGATGGCGACAGTGGTGTACACTTAGCACAACACGAAAGTGGCTGTAGGCGTGATTGATTGTGATCAGGTGTTCACCAACCTCAATCTCAATGCCCAATTCTTCCTGAATTTCGCGTTTAATACATTCCGGAACAGTTTCACCAAGCTCAATTTTGCCACCAGGAAACTCCCAAAGACCACCCAATAAGCCTTTTGCAGGTCGGCGGTCGATTAGAATTTGTCCCTGGTCGTTCCAGATTACAGCAACACCGATATTTTTTGTGGGTAGGGGAGAAGATGGTTCTCGCATAGGTATTTCAGATTGAATACCATGATTGTAAGCCTGACAGTAAGATTTCCAGGGACAATCAGGGCAATTGGGAGTTTTCCGAGTACAGATAGTTGCTCCCAAATCCATTATTCCGTAGGTTTTACTCTCGAGGATGTTGATGATCCAGTAAGGCTTCTGATCGCTTCCATAATTGTTGAGTGGCTTTGGCAGGTGGTATCGACAATGCTACCAATCGTGCTAGTACTCGTTTAACATTACCATCGAGAATAGCCACTGGCTGATTGAAGGCAGCGCTGAGAATACCACCTGCTGTTGTTCTACCAATCCCTGATAATGCTAAGACCTGACTCAGCTGTTGGGGAAAAACACCACCATGAGACTGCATAATTACTTTAGCGCAGGCGTGCAAGTTGCGAGCACGGGAGTAATATCCCAGACCTTCCCAAGCTTTGAGGACTTGCTGTAAGTCAGCAGATGCTAGATGTTCGAGGGTGGGAAATTGCTCCATCCAGCGGTGATAGTAGGGAATGACCGTTTTGACCTGGGTCTGCTGTAGCATAATTTCAGACACCCAGATGCTATAGGGTTCCCAACTTCGTCGCCAAGGTAAATCTCGACCAGCTCTGGCATACCAGTCCAAGAGTGATCTTCTTTGTTCCTCAATAATGGAAACCGACAGACTCAGGTGATGTCTGCCGATATTCGATTGGGCATTTTCTCTCAAAAATCTATAGATTCAGCCCTTTTAGGCCAAGGTTTGACTAATTTTCCTCCACAGATTGAGATTCAGCTATTTGCAAAGATTTGTCAAAAACCATACGTTGTTCAGCGTTCCTAAGGAAATAGCCGCTAACCATGGCTGAAGCCAAAAGGCGACCTAGATTCTCACGGCTAGTACTGATAGTTACACCAAAGTCTTGGGAAGGCAAGTTTCCCAACATTCCCATAATATTGTTTTCCATCACCTGATAGACTTCCGAAGACGTTGGTCTAGACAGCTGGGTAATGGTTTCTGGACTCATCGATTGAACATACTGCCAGAGTAAATTATTGTCAGAATCTTTATCAAAGAACTCAGGAACATGATTGGGATTGGATGCGTTATTCACCGTTTTACCTCCTAGCGATGGCTAATTCCGGTTTTTCTACTAGAGTCGGCAGCCAATGATGATGTTTATCTGTTTAGCTCTACTGCTTCGTATTTCTAATTACTTTAACAGGCAAATGACCATGGCAAAGTGGGTGGAACCGAACCATCTAGGATCTGATTTTCTCACCTATTGGTCATTAGTCATTGGTGATTGTGAGTCATGAGTCATGAGTCATGACTCATGACTCATGACTAAACCGACTCAGCACAAATTAACTAGCTGGGATATATTCCCGCATATCCCCTTGACGCTTACGAAGTTTAGCGATCGCTTCTCGTTCGATTTGTCGCACTCGTTCACGGCTGATGTTGAGGTGTTGACCAATTTTGGCTAATGTCATCGGTTCGACCTCTGCCAAGCCATAACGGAGTCTCAACACCTGCCTCTGCTGCGGTGTCAAATCATCCATGAATTTCTCTAAGTCTAGCTGCATTAACGATTGATTCACAAAGTCTTCTGGTCCAGGACCGGTGTCTTCGAGCAACTCAACCAATTCTGTATCTTTGTTATCCCCCACTCGCAACTCCAAAGAGAGGGGTTGACGTGCTTGCTCGAAGTACTCTCGCAATTGATCAGGTGTGAGGTTCAACTCAATTGCCAATTCTGAGATAGTAGCTGTTCGTCCCAGCTTTTGGGAAAGTTGGCGCTGGGCTTTTTTGATTTTGTTTAACTTCTCAGTAATATGGATAGGAAGGCGAATCGTGCGCCCTTTTTCTGCGATCGCACGAGTAATTGCCTGCCTTATCCACCAGTAGGCGTAGGTAGAAAAACGATAGCCTTTGGTAGGGTCAAATTTTTCTACACCCCGCTGCAAGCCGATGGTTCCCTCTTGAATCAAGTCCAGCAACTCGAGATTACGCTTAATGTATTTCTTTGCCACTGCCACCACCAATCGCAAATTGGCTTCCACCATCTTGCGTTTAGCGGATTCACCAACAGCGATGCTAGACTTTAACTGAGAATCCGTTAGGCAAGATGCTGTTGCCCACTCAGAAAACGTAGGTTCACGACCCAGCTGTTGGACAAGGGACTCTTTGACTTCCTTTAAGGTTGTTAACTGCTTAACCTTTTTCCCGTAAGAAATTTCCTGCTCATGGGTCAGTAATGGTACACGACCAATTTCCTTTAAATAGGTACGAACTAAATCTGTAGAGTCCTGAGCGGTTTTCATTGAATTCGATGGCGTTATCAGTGAGATTTAAATTAAGAAAATTAAAGCAGACCCTGCTGGTTTTCCAAACCAGATGATAAGCTTTGTGGGATTCCAGTTAAATCATTTTCATAAAATTAACATAACTTAACTAAATTCCCGAAGAGGGTGTAAGGTAACATGACCCAAACTGTTTGGATTGCCAGACACGGAAACCGCCTTGACTTTGTTAACCCCGAATGGTTCAACAAGGCAGAGCGACCCTATGATCCACCCCTTTCAATAGATGGTGAACTGCAAGCAGCGCAACTGGGTCAACGCCTTGTAGGAAAAGGAATTCGGCATATATTCGCCTCACCGTTTTTACGAACTGTCCAAACGGCTAACCAAGTCGCAGAAATTCTGGATTTACCCATTAAGCTAGAGTTGGGTTTAAGTGAATGGCTCAATCCTGAGTGGATGGCAACTGAACCAGAAAGACTGCCTAATGAAGTATTGCACAAGCAGTTTCAGCGAATTGACACCAGTTATACTTCCTGTGTAATCCCTGAATATCCAGAAACAAGTGTTGCTTTACTGAAACGAACAGGTGAAACTGCACAACGTATCACCGCTCAATTTTCAGAAGACTTACTACTGGTTGGTCACGGACCATCAGTAGTTGGAACCACTCAGGGACTAGTCGGTGCCACACAAGACATTAAAGCATCCTTGTGCTGTTTAGTTAAACTAGTGCGCCAAGAAAAACAGTGGGTGATGGAACTGAATGGAGATACCTCTCACCTGAGTAAGACAGAAGATGTCATCCGGTTTAATTGAAGGGTATAAGCTTCCATAACATACGAAGGTTTTTTTGTCAATAGTCTACAGCCATAGTCTCCTATTAAACTAAGCCAGTGAGTCACCCCACTGACTCGTCTTCAAAACCGGACGTGAGACTTTCACCTCATCCGGCTCCTCATCAAACGGAACCATTGTCATTGGTACCTCTAAAACGGGTTTTCATCT
>NZ_JAAHHE010000121.1:0-18582 GCF_010692525.1 Moorena sp. SIO3B2 | reverse complement strand
AGATGAAAACCCGTTTTAGAGGTACCAATGACAATGGTTCCGTTTGATGAGGAGCCGGATGAGGTGAAAGTCTCACGTCCGGTTTTGAAGACGAGTCAGTGGGGTGACTCACTGGCTTAGTTTAATAAGGGAAGACTTTTGAAAAGGCAACAAGGGTTTGAAGTTACCGTAAGATAGTGGAGCCTTTATAGTTGGTAGGTTATGCGTAAAAGGTTGAAGTCTTTTGTAGTAAGGCGACCCTATCTAAGGTTTCGTTTCCGGAAATGCGCTCACTGTGGTCTTACCTTCAGAGATGGAGATTTATTGGAAACACATCACATAATACCACGCGCTAAGGGTGGAAACGACCTAGACAAAAATCTAGAGCTGTTACACCTACATTGCCACGATACCAAGCATGGGACAACAATCGATACTACAGAGTTAGATGGAAACCCGTTCTAGAGGTACCAATGACAACGGTTCCTATAATGACGAGCCGTATGATGCGTGCATTGTCACGTACGGTTCTGAAGACGAGTCGGTGAGGCGACTCACCGGCTTAGTTTAATGTGACACTGGGCAAACTGGTTCTAAAAAAGTGTCTTAAAGTCCCGGCCACAACCTGAATTAAACAATGTGCGACCGGCGACACCGACCAAGAAATATTCTCGCAGTGGTTTTGCCTTGCTAACTGCAATCTCCGAGAAGGTGTCAGGCAAATTGAACCGCCCTAAATCACCAAAACAATCTGGGAAATGGAACGAGTAAAAACGACAGCAATACCGGGTCTGAAGGAAGGTCGTACCTTCGGTAAGTAAGGCATTACTTAATCCCCACTGTCGGGTAGGATGCAGGCGGAAACTGCCTGCGGGTATCCAGAATATACGAATCAATGGAGAGTATGGTTAGACACGTGAACAGACACAGTGAACTTTGGAAAGGACAAAAGTGGAAACAACTCCGCCGAAACCTATTCCGCCTACAGCGAAGAGTATATAAAGCGGTTCAAGCTGGTGACTTGAGGAAAGCTCGGTCTATACAGAAACTGATTCTGAAATCCCGCTCGGCTCAACTCCTGGCCATCCGTCAAGTGACACAGCTAAATCAGGGCAAAAAGACCGCAGGTATAGATGGCAAAACCGCCCTCAGATACCAAGAACGGTTAGAACTATTAGAAGAATTGAGGCAAAACGCCCTCGACTGGAAACACTCCGGTCTCCGTGAAATTCCAATCCCTAAAAAGAATGGAAAAGTAAGGATTCTAAAAGTACCAACCATTGCGGACAGAGCATGGCAAGTAAGCGCAAAATTCGCACTCGAACCAGCGCACGAAGCTACCTTTCACGCCCGGAGTTACGGGTTTAGGACTGGTAGAAGCGCCCACGATGCCCAAAAATACATATTCAATAACCTAAATTCCCGAAAAAACGGCATCCAGAAAAGAGTAATAGAACTAGACATCAAAAAGTGTTTTGACCGCATCTCCCACAAATCCATCATGGATAGATTGCTAGCCCCAGCTAGTCTGAAAATGGGGATATTCAGATGTCTATTAGCTGGCATCAATCCGGAATTCCTTGAACAAGGAACGCCCCAGGGAGGAGTAGTCAGCCCACAAAAGCGCCAACATCGCACTTGATGGAATAGAGGCCATTCACCCTAGCGTCCGATCTGCGGATGATCTGGTGATTTTCCTAAAGCCAAAAGACAACGCCGAAAAGGTATTGAATAAAATTAAAGCCTTTTTAGCGAAACGCGGGATGGAAATTAGTGAAGAAAAGACCAGGATAACCAAAACGACAGACGGATTTGACTTCCTGGGCTGGAACTTCCTCCTCCAGAAAAACGGAAAGTTTAGGAGCATTCCCTCAGAGGATAACTACGAAGCAATCCGGAAGAAGATTAAAGCCGTAGCCAACAGCTCGAATTATGGTGCTAAAGTCAAGGCAGAAAAATTAGCCCCTATTGTCAGGGGCTGGAGGAATTACCATCGGAATGGCAAGATGGACGGTTCTCGAAATAGTTTATGGTTTGCTAATAAATCAGCACACCGCAAATTTTTGAAGGAAAAGAAAATCGATAGAACAGAGGCCGAAAGGCTAATCAAGAAAGCATTCCCAAAGGTAGGATACTCCGAAAACAAGCATGTGTCGGTCAAAGGGACTAAGTCCCCTTATGACGGAGACTTAGTCTACTGGAGTCAGCGAAACAGCAAACTCTACGACAATGCTACAGCAGATGCCTTGAAGAAACAGAACCATTCTTGTGGACATTGCGGACTAAGGTTCATAGGTAACGAATCTGTACACCTCCATCACATAGATGGAAACCACGACAATTGGAAACCAAAGAACCTAATGGCCGTACATCGGAGTTGTGATCAACTCATCCATGGGGGCAGACCGAAAGGTCAGGATATCTAGGAGCCGTATGAGGGGAAACCTTCACGTACGGTATGACAGGAGAGGGTGCGATTCGTTAGCTAGAAACCTTTACCCTACAAGGGTTTTGGGGGATTAGCTGCTTGGTTCAATGAACCCTGACAACTTGATAACCATGGTGGTGAAAAACCATCCCGGAGACAAAACCTTAGAATAGTGCAGCCTTAGTACAAAACCTTACTCCTATGATGCCTAACCTGCTGACCATAAAGGCTGCACTATTCTTTCGGTAACTTCTGACCCTCATGAAATCCGAGTGACAGCCCTACCCTGATTCATAGGAACTAACAAACCTATGGGTTAATGCAAGGGTCGAATATTGGAACACCCTTAACCTGACCGGTGTCAACAATAGGCAAAGAACTCATGGGTACGAGAGAAAGGTACGTTTGAATCATCGTCACAGAGATGTAGCGAAAAAAGGTTTGACACGCTACGGAGAAAAACTCAACGGAATTAGGATTACAAAGTTCCTCCCCTTTGTAATGGATTTCCCAAACAGTTCCCGGTGAAAAGTACCACCCTAAAAGTTCAAAGAATGGTTATCAGGAACGAAATAACTCTCATATGTACTCTCAGTAAGGTCGATTACTGAGTAGGTAGTTAGCCGCATGTCATATGAGGGCAAGATTGAGTCAGAAGCCAAAGCCTAGGGTAATGCCCAGGATATGCTGACGGACTCACGTTATAGGAAAAGATGTAGTTGTAAGTAGCAATGAAAATGTCTAAAACTCGGGGATTCGCCCCACAGTCGGAATGGAAGAAAGTCAACTGGCGGAAGCTAGAAAAGAATGTCTTTAAGTTGCAAAAACGAATATATCAAGCCTCTCAACGTGGTGATGTCCGCGTGGTAAGAAAGTTGCAAAAGACTCTGATAAAGTCCTGGTCGGCCAAGATGATTGCGGTCAGACGGGTAACCCAGGAGAACAAAGGGAAGAAGACTGCTGGAGTAGATGGGGTCAAATCATTAACACCAAAACAACGGCTTACTTTAGTCTCCAACCTAAAAGTTTCTAAGAAAGCCCAACCAACCAGAAGGGTATGGATTCCTAAACCTGGACGGAAGGAAAAGCGACCATTGGGTATCCCAACCATGTATGACCGCGCTCTCCAGGCACTTGCCAAACAGGCATTAGAACCTGAATGGGAAGCAAAATTTGAACCCAACTCCTATGGGTTCAGACCAGGACGTTCATGTCATGATGCCATCGAAGCAATATTCAATAGCATCAAACAAAAGCCCAAATGGGTACTTGATGCTGACATAGCCAAATGCTTCGATAAAATCAATCACGATGCACTTCTAACTAAACTGAATACCTATCCATCCATGAGACGCTTAATAAAGTCCTGGCTAAAAGCCGGTGTGATGGATAGTGGGACATTCTCACCTACAGATGAGGGCACCCCTCAGGGTGGAGTTATCTCTCCACTAAAGCGCGAATATAGCCCTCCACGGAATGGAACAGGCCATATGGGATTACGCAAATTCTGTAAAAGGCAAGAAAACCCACTATAAAAAGGGACTAGCTCTAATCAGATATGCCGACGATTTTGTCATCCTACACCAAGACCAAAAAGTGATAGAAGAATGCCTTGAAGTCATCAATAATTGGCTACATGACATGGGTCTGGAATTAAAGCCTAGCAAAACCAAAATGACCTATACCTTTAACGGATTTGAATTCCTTGGATTTAATATCCGTCAGTACAAAGTAGGCAAAAACCACTCTAAACAAGGCTTTAAAACCATCATCAAACCATCTAAGGATGCAATTCTAGAACATTTCGAGCGGCTTTCAAAAGTCATCGACAGACATAAAGCCGCTCCTCAAGAGGCTTTAATCAAACACCTCAAACCTATTATACGCGGATGGTGCAACTACTACAGAGGAGTCTGTAGCAAAGAAACCTTCCAAGATTTAGGTTACATGCTCTGGAACAAACTCCAAAGATGGGGATATAGAAGACACCCAAAGAAAACCAAAACCTGGGTAAACAAGAAATATTGGGGAACCATCGGAGAGGATAATTGGATATTCATGGCAGATGAGGATAATTACCTCCCAAAACATGCCAAAACTGAAATAATAAGGCATAAAAAAATCCAAGATACCAGAAGTCCCTACGATGGAGACCTAATCTATTGGAGCACCAGAATGAGAGAACATCCTGAAATGCCAGCTCAATCGGGAAGGCTTTTGAGAAAGCAAAAAGGGAAATGCGCTCATTGTGGTCTTACCTTCAGACCTGGGGATTCAATGGAAATGCATCACATACTACCACGCGCACTGGGTGGAAATAACAAGGATGAAAATCTGGAATTACTACACCTAACCTGCCACGATGCCAAACACGGGAAAAAAGTCAACGCCTTAGAGTTAGATGAAAACCCGTTTTAGAGGTACCAGCGACAATGGTTCCTATGATGAGGAGCCGTACATCGGTGACAACTTAAGCCTGTATGCCAATTGTCAAGGGGGTTGACGAAAAAGGCTTGAAGAAAAACTCAGACTGACCCTTTTGTCGGTCAGGAAAAGGAGCAACAATAAGTTTGACCTTGGGTTTTCGCTGCTGTTTGACGATACCTAAATCCTGATTCTCTGGGGCAGCAAAATACTTAACTGGGTCAGAAGCTAATCCTTTGTCATGAGCAACATAAAAATGATAGAGACCTCGATAAATCATCTCTAAAGAGATGCGGTCAAAGGGTAAAGAAAGCTCCGAGGCTACAGCATCACCTAAATCCACTAAAACCGCATAAAAAAGCCACGTCCCCCAAATCTGTAACTTAACTCCATTAAGAGAACCAGTCCATAAATAACTTAACCCTAAAAGTCGTTTAACTGTATTAAAAGCCTCTTCAATCCGCCAACGCCGTCCATACAAATCAGCGACGACATAGGGAGGTAAAATCATCGGATCAAGCACACTCGTTAAATAAGAATGCCAAGTTTTGCCCGAGCGCACTTCTATTAAACGTAAAGTCACAAACGGAGTTTTTTTAGTCCCAGAACCCATCCGAATCAGACGGTCACGAAGACTATAACTATCACTGAAGACTTGCTTAACTTCAAGGGAAGCTCCCTTCTTTAAGCGGGTAATAAAATGAATCCCTCGGTCAATTAACTGCTGCCAAAAGTAAAAGTGATAAAAGCCTCGAGCTAGTAACAGCAAAGTTTTAGCCCTTACTAAATTCAACAGATTCGACTCCAATTTGGTGTCAGAAGCTCTGGGATTTTCCTCAAACCAAATCTCAACCGGAAGCCGTGTCTTTACATCCACCACTACTCCCATCTTTCCGGCTAACTGTCCTTGGGGTATGTCTGCCAAGCTTTTTAGCTTCCGAAACAAGGCTTCTAAAGTGGAATTATCGGCAATCCAAATTCTCTCAAACTTGGATAGAGTAAACTGAACACTTTCTGGCAGAGGACGGCCCTTTCTTGAGTCCCAAACCTTTCTTAATTCTGGCAGCAACTCCTTAAAAACTCTCTCAAATAATTGAGCCGGAAAGGTCAAAAATCTCTGAGAAATTGCTTGTTGACTCACCTGAGTGGGTGAACACCACAAAAAGCCTTCTCTTGTTAAGATTCGGTTAAGTTCTCTGACCCCAGCTACATCTCGCCACAGTAAAGTTAACACGGCAGCTACCATCAAGGGCAGGTTAAGAATCCGGTCTCTTAATCCCAGTTTACGATAGTATCCCTCTTGGGCTGTGATGGCTGGTTTCACCAACGATTCTAGCTTAGCAGCTATTGCTGAGTCCTCTACTAGAGGACGTTGGGTCTTTTTGGCATGGTCTCGGTGGGTTTTTCTGTGGCCGCTCATCAGGATTCACCATGGCTCAATTACTTGTCTGTTCTGAGTTTCACACGACTTGAACCCTCAGGCAATCGCCCCTCTTGACAAAAGGCTTCTTCTCTTAACTTGTCACCAATGGGAGCCGTATGATGCGAAAGTGTCACGTACGGTTTTGAAGACGAGTCAGTGGGGTGACTCACTGACTTAGTTTAATTGCCCTAGGATAATACCTAGGCATCGACTCTACCAAAGAACCTTGGTATATCTTAACTAATTTGGTGGATTTAGACCTAGCTATTCGAGCTTATCAAAAGGTGCGACCCGTGGCGAATTTAATTCGCCTACGGAAAGCGCACCTAAAGCGTTTTGATATTGAAGAGATGTTTCGAGATTTTAAAGCAGGTGGCTATAATCTTGAAGGCTCCAAACTGAAACATCAGCAGCTTAATAAACTACTTATTGTCGTTGCTATTGCTTATACTAGTGCCCTTGTCCACGGTCAAAACATTAAGAGTCTTGGCATTCAAAAATATGTAGCACGACCGGAAACTTCCTCAACTTCACAACGTAGACATAGCTCTTTTTATATTGGTCAACATCTTCATCATTGGCTCCGCCTACAGCAATTGTGCCAACAAACTTTGTCTGAACTTTTGCAAATTAATCGTCGTTGGATTCTCCATTACAATCAGGGCAAACGTGCTATTGAGCTTGCCCTGTCTAGTTTTCAATCCCCTTTGTCGCCCTGCTAGCTGTTTACTCCGTCCCTACCTAAACAATCACCCTCGATTTCGTCGTTACTTCGTCTATCCAAGTAACCTTGTAACAGTCGTCTCAATAGTTCGTATCCATTTTCGAGTAGTAACGTCTCTAATTCCCCATGCTCGCGCACCGCACACTGTTTCTGAACCGAGCCAATCAACTATTTGTTCAAATAGCTCTCGCGCTCCTGAAAAAAATCTGTCTTCATTTGAGGTAGATGGTTGCATATGTCTGACTTAATCCTGGCAAAGACTGCTGTGAAGCGCCTGTCCTGTCCTTCGGTTTTTTGTCTCAAAACACTGCTACAGGACAGCTTGGGGTAAAAAACTATTCCCCATTCTATCGTCTTTCTATAAGAGCCGCACCCAAAAAGATAGGTCAAAAGTAATAGCCCTGACCTATCTAAACAAAATGATAGCTAAACTATACCAAAAAATTATCCCAAATCAGCTGCATCACACAGCATATCTATTACTAGACTTGATGGTAATTAGTTTACAATTACTCAAAGAGGTTAAGTTAGAAGTCTTAGCAGAATCGCTGCCGTTACCTATTTTATTAGAGAGCCGTCGTCGGAAAATAAGGCGATTTTTGATACTTAAAAACTTTACTATTGAAACTATCTGGTTTCCCTGTGTTACCGCTCTTTTAGAGGAGATGTTTAATCCTAAGGATAGGATTTATCTGGTCATTGATAGAACGAGTTGGAGTCTGATTAATATCTTGATGGTGAGTGTTGTCTATGATCATCGAGCCCTTGAAGTTACCGTAAGACAGGGTCGCCTTAATAAGCGACAGTCTGTAAGTTATAAGTTTAAGTTATATGAAATAAGGCGACCCTGTCTAAGGTTTCGTCCCTGGCCAATTTACTGGACATTATTAGATAAAAAGCGATGCAGCGCGGTCTTGGGGGTTTCCCCCGGAGACGAAACCTTAGACAGGCTCGCCTTTATGGTTGTTAGGCTATGCAGAAAAGGGTTAAAACTTGAGGCGCGACCCCGTAATTTAATTCGCCATAGGAAAGCGCGCCTCCATTGATTAAGGCGAGCCTGTCTTACGGTAACTTCAAACCATGAGCGACTGCATCAAGACAAGGAAATAGTAATTTGTCCGAACAAAAAGCAGTATTGAGCAAAAGTATGGAGTTACTATCAGCCTATGATGTCGTGGTGCTGGGAGACCGATAATTTTGCTCTACCAAACTAGGTCACTGGCTAGCTGAACGCAAGGTATACTTTTGTTTACGACAAAAATGTGACACCAAAGTTTTGCCAGAAAGCGATGCAGCGCGGTCTTGGGGAGGCAGCGCGGTCTTGGGGGTCTCCCCCATGAGCGACTGCCGTGGTTTCCCCCATGAGCGACTGCATCAAGACAATGAGGTTTATCAAGAGTTGCGGGACTATGGTTTAAAGCCGGGAATGAAATTGTTTCTCAATGACCTTCAAGTAACGAAAAAAAACGGATTTGGAACGTTTAATATAGCTTGTAAATGGAAACGAAATTACCGAGGAGTGAAGACAAAAGAACCGTGGTATATCCTGACTAACTTTGAGGATTTAAATACCGCTATTGTGTCTTACAAAAAGCGATTTGCGATTGAAGAAGCGATGCAGCGCGGTCTTGGGGAGGCAGCGCGGTCTTGGGGGTCTCCCCCCGGAGACGAAACCTTAGACAGGCTCGCCTTTATGGTTGTTAGGCTATGCAGAAAAGGGTTAAAACTTGAGGCGCGACCCCGTAATTTAATTCGCCATAGGAAAGCGCGCCTCCATTGATTAAGGCGAGCCTGTCTTACGGTAACTTCAAACCATGAGCGACTGCCGTGGTTTCCCCGGAGACGAAACCTTAGAGAGTGGAGCCTTTATAGTCGGCAGGTTATGGGTAAAAGGTAACGGCGCTTTTGTAATAAGGCTCCACTCTCTTACGGTAACTTCAAACCATGAGCGACTGCATCAAGACAATGTTTCGAGATTTTAAATCAGGTGGTTACAGTCTAGAAGGCTCGAAGCTGGGAGCAGAATCTCTAAGCAAGTTAATTATTTTGATAGCAATTGCCTATACTAGTGCAATCCTTCAAGGACGAGAAATCAAGAAAATGGGAATACAGAAATATGTTGTACGACCAGAAACCAAATCGCAATATCGCCGACATAGTGCTTTTTATGTTGGTCAACATCAGTATCATTGGCTGTACCTAGGGCAAATACCCGAAAAAATTGTAGAGGAACTTTTGCAAATTAACCGCCGTTGGGTCAAGCATTATAAAAAAGGTAAGCGGGCTAGGGAACAAGCCCTGTCTATGTTACAAGCTTCGTTGTCCCCCTGCTAGCTTTTCGCACAGACAAGATTAAATTGTCGAAGCTTCTTAACATCAGTTTCGTTAGGCTTCTGACCTTATTCCACTGACCGTTCTGCGTGGCACGATATATCCGTTTCCTCAGATTCTTAACATTCTTAACCACTGATTTCCAGTCAATCTGTGACCAGTCCTTAAGTTGTCCAGAGTCTCCGATAACCACAGTGGTTTCCATCTTTCAATCTCCGTTTTAGTTTCAAGGAAATCGTTCATATCGTTTGAGACCTCTCAGAAGTGGGCTACCATTTTCAGGTGGTGTGATGTTGGGATGGACCCTCAACCCTTATTCCTTGCATTACACAGGGACGTTCGCTTTCTCTGACTTCCTTTACCCCCTAGACGGTTAGGCTTTGATTACTCTCGGCTTACTTTCAAGTTTCGACCTCAAGAAAGAGTCTATTGGGCTTACCGTGTTTCGCTTTTGATGACCTTCGAGAAGGTTAGGGTTCGACTCATACTCCGATAGCTTTTTGGACTTCTTTGTTAGACAGCGAAACTTCTAACAACCAGCTATGTACCATTAAGGTTCACGGTGTGTCAGCCTGATTTCACCTTTCCGTATATCACGGAGCTAGATTAGTCGTTCACTTATCGTTAACCCTTCCTTTTCTTCCTCTTGCCATTACCACTGATTTAGGCTATCAGTTTGTTGGCTTTTGTGGTCTGCACTCCAACGGTTTCATTGCTTACTTTCGTCGTGACCAGACTCTTTCGAGCCCTTTACATGAGGACTGGGGAGAAGTACCCCAGAGAGAGTCGGCTCTCTATTCATCAAATGCGACTTTGCACGTCGGTCGGGTAAGGTTTGTAGATTACTCTACTCCCCTCCCCTAAGAACCGGACTTGACAGTTACCCATCATCCGGCTCAAGCCTTACTTCAAGCCTTCTGCTTGGTTTTCTTTTTCCCATGAAGAAGCTTGTGACAAGCTTTATGAAGATGTACAAGGTTGTCAGCCAGGTTAGAACCACCTTCTTTTATGGGAATTATGTGATGGGTTTCGATTTCTTCGTCATTGCGTAACCAGTCATTACAGATTGGACATTTATACCCATTTATCCTAGCTACTTGGTCATACTTGCTATTTTTTTCCCAGAGGGTTTTGTTAGCTTTTAGACTTCTTTTTAGCCAGTATTCTTTGAGAATCGGGTCATCGGGTGAGTTGCTCCCTTCTATTTTGACGTGTCTCACAATGGGTGTTCCTGCGACATCATATATTCGCAATTCTGAGTTTCTTCTTTTGGATGTGGACTCACTTGAGAATACCCAGTCTCTTGTGGACACACTCCACGGAGTTTTCTTGTATATCACCTTGAAGTATTTGTCCTTGACCCATCTTAATTTACGCTTTTTGTGTCTACGCCTTGCCCAATCCCACAGATATTTCCATACCCTGTTACCTACGTAACTGAGTATTTTCTTTGATGTGCAATGTCTGTAGTAGTTAGCCCAACCTCTGAGAATCGGATTCAGTTTATTGATTAATTGTTCTTGGCTTTTTCCGTTAAATGCTTTGACAGTTTTCCCAATTTCTTGGCAGAATGAGAGAACTTTATTTTTGGCGGGTTTGGTCAGAAGTGTTTCATTCTTTCCTTTCCCGAACATTCTTACGTTAAAACCCAGAAAGTCGAACCCTTGGGATATGTGGACTATCCTTGTTTTATCATCGCTTATTTCTAAGCCTCTTTCTGATAACCATGCTTTGAGCTGGATGAGAACTTTTTCCAGTTCTTCTTTTGTTTCTGCCGTGACCACAAAGTCATCGGCATATCGAATATATCCGAGTTTGTATACTTTTCTTCTCTCTCCTTTCTTGTTAGATCTTCCTCTTATTCCACCCCAGTTGTTGAGCTTTTCTTCCAATCATTCCAATCCGATGTTGGCGCTTTTTTGGACTGATGACTCCCCCTTGGGGTGTTCCTTTATTGGTTTCGTGATATATTCCTTTACTTATATATCCAGCTTTCAACTATCCTGCTACTATTTCCCTGCCTGGAGCAGAGTCTATTTGTTTCATGATAGTTTCATGGGCTAGGTTATCGAAAAAGCCTTTTATATCCGCGTCTAGAACCCATCTATCCTTTCCTCTGGAATTTAGTCTGTTTACCACTTGCTCTATGGCATCATGGCAACTTCTACCTGGTCTGAACCCATAAGAATTAGGTTCAAATATGGCTTCCCATTCGGGTTCTAGGAGATTCTTTACTATTGCCTGCATGACTCTATCCTTTAAGGTTGGGATGCCTAGAGGACGTTTCTTGCTATTTGACTTAGGAATGTATACCCTGCGTGCTGGTGACGCTTTGGGTATCTTCCACTCATTGACAAGTTTCACTCGTTGGCTAGGTGTTGTTGCCACCTCCTTATCGACACCTGCTGTTCGCTTTCCGGTATTTATCTGAGTGATTTGTCTGACAGATAGTAGTAAGTTGGCGTAGCTTTTCAGCATCAGTTTCTGTAACCTTCTCAGTTGCTTCCACTGACCAAGCTTTTTGGCACGAAAGATTCTTCGACGCAGGTTTCTAACAATCTTACGGGCTTTCTTCCAGTTGACCTGGCTCCAGTCTGTAAGTTGTGCCGTCTGTCCATTTACCGGGCTATTACCCCGTATCAAACTTTTCATCAGGTTCGATTCCTTATCTTTCGTTTATCTTTCGTATAAGACCCAAGGGAAGTCTGCTATTACTTTCGTTCAGGGGCAAAGTTTGAACCCCTATCCTCCGTATTACCAGAGGCGTTTGCTTTTTCCCTCATCCTCTACCCCCCAGAGAGTTCCGTCCTTGTTGCCTCAGACCTACCTTAGATATCGACCTTCTAAGGACTCTGTGGGGCTTACCCTGTTGTGTCAAGTAAATTTATTTCTCCTTCGGATGATGCCTCTTCCACGGATGGGAGTTTTGTTTACACGGCTTATAGAGAAACTAGCTATAGGCCCAGGGCAAACGCATCTAATCGCTAGAAACTAGCTCGAAAAAGCGTTTGAATGACTCGAAAATTTTAGCTGACCTGAAAATTTTGACGGGAACAGATAAAACTGGTATAATATTTGTATCGCTTATACAAAGGGTAAGTATTGTTTTAGATAATTAATATATATTGACAGCATAATATCAAGCTAGACCTTTTAGTCTAAACCGATGGCAAATTGCCAAACTCCATTTAGTGAGTTAATTGACTTATTAACTAAAGCTTAAACACCTAAAACTTTGAGGAGATAATCGTTATCCCATCCAGCTTTTTTTCGTTTAGTTTTAATTCCCGTTGTTTCTGTACTTTCTTGTTTTAATAAATTCAGAGCTATTTGTCTAATAATGGCTAAGTTTTCGGGAGCGTTATCTTTTCTGATTCGAGAATCATCTTCTGAAAATTGAACATCAAGCACCCAATGTAGTTGATTTTCTATACCCCAATGTCCCCGAATAGCCTTGGCTAATAGTTCAGCATTATTGGTCAGACTACTAACATAGTATCTTCTTTCAAAAGATGTTGTTCCATCTTTTTCTTGTCGGAAATAATCTACCAGACCAATTGAGTTAAGTTTTAACCAATCTCCAGATGGGTCAACCTCTTCTTTAATATTACTGAGCATTTGATAATATCTTCGCTCTTCACGACCGTGACCAATTTTCGACTGCACAAAATTAGTTTTAATACCTTTTAATTTCTGATTAGATGATGAACTATTAAATAAATTTTCTACTCTTTCATAGAGAGAGCATTGATTTTTTTTCAAGGTAATTACATAGTCAGCGTCTTGTGCTACGATTTGTAAGACAATTTCTTTTTGACATCCCATCGCATCAATAGTGACGATGCATCCTTTCAGAGCCAAAACTTTTAGAAGTTTTGGAATAGCCGTAATCTCATTAGATTTTTCATCCACTTTTACTTGTCCTAAAACTAGTTGATTAGCTGTCGCCCAAGCACTGACCATATGAATAGCTGGTTTGTGAGAACTTTTCTGATAAGAATGACGCAGTGTTTTTCCATCAATAGCTACTATTTCACCAGAAGTGAGCTGACTAATAGATTGAATCCATTTGAGAAAGCATGACTGTAATTGTTCCGGGTTTAGTTTCGCAAAAACTCGAGCAAATGTATCATGAGAAGGAATTCCATTGGGCAGTTCTAAAAACTTTTTGAGCCATTGATATTTGGTTTTTCCGTAAAGTTCTATGTCTACCCAGGTGTCTGCACCACTAATGACTGCACAGATAGTAATCGTAATAATATCTATTAATTTATGTAGTTTAGTTCGATCTACTCGCGGGTCTTTTAAGTCACTGAAATGCTCAAAAATAGTGGTTTTAGGTCTCCGATTCATGGCTGAGGATTTCACGAAACTACCTGGGATTTTTAGTCTTCCATCATTTTGACATAATTTCAACTCTAATTTTTTTTGGAAAGCTCGTAACTTTTATTAAGTTTATTGACTTATTCTTACGAAGAATTGATTTGGGTATCACTACTTATTTAGACAGCATATCCCCTGTTAAATTTTCAGTACATAATCTTGGTCATTGGTCAACAAAAAATTAGATGCGTTTGCCCTGGCTATAGGCCCTACCCACTTGGCTTTTGCCTTCAGCGTGTCAGGTCTTTACGCTGGTCATGAGATTACGCGGTTTATTAGCATTTCATTTTTTCATTCATCCATATCGGAGAAGCCCTCTAGCTCCTAACCGGGTTTGACCTTACCTAGCTTCGGCTACATTCGTGACTCTGCATATTTCCCTTTCGTTACCAAAAGGTATTGAGTCCAACCTAAAAGGTTGTTTTACGTGAGGGTAGGTGGTGTAAATTACCCTGGGGAGTCGGCTCCCCGCTTTACTTGACCAGTTCAGGTCGCGCCGCTTCCCCTCATACGGCTCCTCATCAAACGGAACCATTGTCATTGGTACCTCTCTAGGACGGGTTCTTGTCTAACTCTTTCAAGTTGATTTTGTTCCGTGCTTTTTGTCGTGACAGTGGAGGTGTAATAACTCTAGATTTTTGTCTAGGTCTTTTCCTCCTAGTGCGCGTGGTATAATGTGGTGTTTTTCCAACAAATCTCCGTCCCTGAAGGTAAGACCACAATGAGCACATTTCCGGAAACGAAACCTTAGATAGGGTCGCCTTACTACAAAAGACTTCAACCTTTTACGCATAACCTACCAACTATAAAGGCTCCACTATCTTACGGTAACTTCAAACCCTTTTTGCCGTTTCAAAAGTTTTCCAATTGAACTGGTCATCTCGGGGTGTTTTTGCATTCTGGTACTCCAGTAAATTAAGTCACCATCATAGCAGGGTAAGCGCAAGAAAATTTATAGGTTCGATATGCTAGAGTTTAAGGGAATGGAGGCTTCTAAAACCTTAAGCATATACCTTGTATCCATGCTGGCTCGTTTAGCTTTTTGACGAGTACTACGTTTATAACTCGTTTCTCGATTGAGTAGATTGATGCTAAGCGCGCTTGAGTAAAGCCATATTCTGTGGAGCATGCCCTGTACGAATCCGGCTGCTATCCTCCCCAAAAGTCACATCTAATACCCAATGCAGTTGGTTTTCAATGGACCAGTGTTGTCGGATAGCTTTGCCCAACTTCTGAGCATTGGGCGGCAAAGAAGTAAGGTAGAACATGACCTCACGGGTAGTCTTATTCCACAAATGACGGGTGCGAATAATCATCACGATAGTCTTTAATCCAGACCACTGGGACTGTTTGTACAAATCGAAGTCTATCTGTTCGAGAGAAACCGCCCAAACAGCCGCGCTTTTCAGTACGATGGTGCCGGGGATTCTACCCTGACATCATAGCTATACTCGATGCCCTCAAAGCTATGATCAACAGCAGTCTCAAACCATTGCAATACAAGCTCGAATAAAGTGGGATGATTCCCTTTGAGAGCCAAAATATAATCAGCACCTTTGGCACGAATACTATGGGCGTTTCTGTAGCTGAGTACCCATAGCATCGATAGTAATGATGCACCCACAGATGTCCAATAATTCTAGTAAAGCTGGGATGGCTGTAATTTCATTAGTTTTATCTTCAACTTTAACTTGCCCAAGAAACAACCTATGCTCACTCGCCCAAGCACTCACCATATGCAATGCAGATTTTGACTGGTTGCGGTCATAGGAACTCTTGAGTTGTTTGCCATCAATGGGGATAACCTGTGCTCCGGGCATCTGTCACCAAACTACTCAACCAACTATTGAAACGTCGCCTCAATGCACTCGGAGATATCTGCTCAAACACTCGTCGGTATGTATCTGCTGAGGGCATCCCATTTGGCAATGGTAAAAAGCTCGACAACCAATGCTGGTGGCTGATCCCATAGGTTTCGATATCTTCCCACCCTGTCGCGCCCCCGATGGTAGCTAACAGTGCAATCATCACAATGCTCACAAATGGATGGAGCACTCCTTGTTTACCTCGCGGATCACTGAGGTGATCAAAATGCTCGAGCATTTGCGGCTGTTGCTGTTCACAATTTAGGGCAGGCTGTACTGGCAAGGATTGGCCACTGGTTGCGGTTGAGTTAGTGGGTTGATCGAAGCCTTTAACCATTTGATATTTTTATTATCACATTGTTTCCCTTAGCATATTATGAGTTCGTTTTTCTTGCGCTTACCCTGGTATGCCATCCAGCTTGGTCAACAACTAAAACAATGTGTTTATCATCACCATTATTAAATTCAGCAGCAAATTCTGCCAAAACCCGATTAAATAGCTCAGTATTGACATAAGGCAGAATCCACGCCTTAGTTTCGACCGTACACGGGTGTGCAAAAGCATACAACCATAACCACTCAAATCTCCAATTGACATGGGCAATTGGCCAGTCACCTTCTGGTACATAAATGCGTCGAACCACAGGTTTGAGTCCCAGGCGATGTTCATCCTCACACCATAATTGCACATCTGCATTCGGGTAAGTGCTTTTGATTTGCTCAAGGTCGGCGGCTAGTTTTTTTTCCAGGCTTGTTGCTCATGCATAGTCGCTTTTAGTATGAGCAGGTCTCGGAACCCTCAACCTAAAAGTCATTTGTCGTAGTATCTGCCATCCTCTTTGTCTGCTGATGGACTTGCCCGTCACAGATGTTAGCCAGTCTGCCACTTTCCGACCATTCCACAATCCCCCATCTGGAGCTTGTTCTTGCAAAACTTGCCATAACTGTGCAAGTTCTAGATCTCCTATTAATGGCTTGGCTCCTTGATTTTGTTTTCTGCGTTCCCGTAGCGTGGCTTTTGGCCAATCGCCTAATCCTTCAGCACCCAATTGGTTGTATCTTTTGATTAATGCATAAATCCCGATTCTACTGTAGCCAGTTATTTGGACTACTTCCTCTGTTTTTTTTCCTTGAGCGAGTAACCAGATCACCTGATACTGCCGACTTTCTATGGCACTTTTGGCCTGGCGGTAACCCTGTTGGAGTTCCTCAATGCAAAGAGTGTTCGGTGATGGTAATTCGTCTTGGCATTACAAAGATGCTGCACTCTCCACTTTTATTATAAGTGATTAGACGGACATGATATTATTGGGAAAACCTTGGCCTTTCGGCCACGCTTTCGGCAAAGCCGACGCTGCGCGAACGCGAACAACATTCAACCTGCCAACATTCAACTGATCAAACCTGTCAACATTCAACCTGCCAACATTCAACTGATCAAACCTGTCAACCTTCAACGGATCAGACCTGTCAACCTTCAACCTGTCAACCTTCAACCTGTCAACATTTAACTGATCAGACCCGCTAATTTTAAACTTTTCATTGTTAGGAACCACGCGCAAAGTGACACTGCCTTCTTGAGCTCACGGGGTGACAACCCCGTGAAAACCCAACCAGATTGAGATTTTCAGGAATTGATGGTAGAAAAAGATCGGTCTTGAACTTGTGAGCCAGACCGATCAAAAAATGATATTACCTGAACTATATCTTACTCATCTATCAAAATACTTCAGTGAGGCTCAATTAATCACTTTAGAAATCTTGGTGTGGCTACTGCAAATCCATAAACAGATTAAAATTGAAAGGTTAGCCGCTCATTTTCCCTTACCAATTAAGTCCGAAAGTCGCCGTCGTCATCTTCAAAGGTTTTTAAAGTTACAGTTTTTGTCAGTATCTCTGATTTGGTTACCAATTATTAAAACAATAATCTCTAATAAATATCAAAAAAAAGAGAGGTTATATAAGCGTGTTGGATAGAACTCAATGGCAAGATAAAAACTTGTTTATGGTGGGGGTAATTATTGGAAAACGGGCACTGCCAATTTCCTGGCATTGTCTTGATGCAATAGCGAGTGGGGGAAACCACGGCAGTCGCTCATGGGGGAGACCCCCAAGACCGCGCTGCCTCCCCAAGACCGCGCTGCATCGCTTTCTCAACAAAAGAGGTGCCAGTAATTGTGATGAGCAAAAAGCAATACTAAGACCAGTATTAAAGTTATTGAAAGATTACGAACTCGTGATCTTGGGAGACATTCGGTGCGTCTTGCATTTCGAGGAAACCTCGAAATTACGCACCGAGAATTTCACAGCGTCATCCTAGCTAAATGGCTGAGGCAAAAGAAAGTGTACTTTGTCCTTAGACAAAAAAAGGACACAAATGTGAAAATAAATGGGCAAGACTATCAATCTTTAAGTGCTTTCAAAAAATCTCCAGGACAACGACGATTTTTGACGAGCATAAAAGTCACCAAAGAATGGGAATATTCTCAAGTTTACATGGGAATTTATTGGAAGAGAAAATATCGAGGTATGGGAGAAGCTGAGCCTTGGTACCTTTTAACTAACTTACCCAGTTTAGAGTCAGCAATCAAAAGTTATAAAAAACGGGTAGGTATTGAAGCCATGTTCCGTGATTGTCAAACAGGTGGTTACAATTTAGAGGGATCTAAAGCGAAGATTGAACGTTTAAACAGTCTAGTTTTGTTGAACGCAATTTCCTACACTATTGCCACGTTCAAAGGATATGATCTTAAAATAAAAGGTCACCAAAAGTATATTGGTCGCTGTCGAAAATTTAAGCAAAGTTTTACAAAAAATAGTAATTTTTGGATAGGTTTATATGGGACGAGTTGGATAGTTTATCATGAGTTTATGAAAGAGTGTGTGGATAAATTAATAGGGTGTGGCTCTTTTGGAAAGACGTTTGGTCAGGTTTAGAGAGGTATCGGAAGAGTAGGAGGAGCAGTAATAGAGCAACGAGCTTGAATTAGTCGTTTCATCAAAGGAAGGCCATCTTTGTACAAAG
>NZ_JAAHHE010000120.1:0-18789 GCF_010692525.1 Moorena sp. SIO3B2 | reverse complement strand
CCAGCACCAACGATGAAATTTGCCTCAGTTGTGGTTATCCAGCTAAAGGTCGGCCAAAGTTAGTTTTTTTCAAGTGGACTGCTATCGGTGTTGCTGTAGTATTTGCTCTGTTTCTCGTACTAGGGGTCATTAACAGAGTTGAGCAACACCTCAACTCTCAACCTTCGACACATATAGACCGGTAAGATAGACCGGTAAGATAGCGTTGGGTTATCAGTCTATCTGTGTCTGCTGCGCGCTGTGTCTGCTGCGCGCAGCAGATACACATGTACTTAGTTAGAAGTTGGCGGACTAATCAGACCATTAGCTGCACCAAATAGATTGATGGGATTTTTGCCATCGGTAATCAAAACACTCTGGATACCAAGTGCTTCTAGAAGTCTTGCCTGCATTTCCGGACCTGCTTGTGCGATCGCTTGAATGGTTTGAGGACCAATTGCTTCTACTTTCTGTCGGTATTCTTCACTCTTAATGTGAGCCTCGCAGTCAAGTCCCGAAAAATTAGGACAAAACTGTATTTAATAGTGCGAACTGGACATTGACAATTTTATAGCGCTAGACTATAATGGCAGTATATAGCAAAAGCTGTACACACCGTTGATGATGCAAAAGAAAGTAGGCGCAGTAAAGAAGATATCGACTCAGGTCGTCCCAGTTGTAGGGATAGCTAAGTCGGTTGAGCTTGAGCTGTTGTCTACGATGAAAAAACTAGGCGTCGTCAGGTCTGAGTCTTACAACAAGCTGGGTAGTATAAGTCATTGGGGACTTGACTGGAAAAAAGCCTACCCAGAAGTCAGGGACTTCAGGAAGCCTGAGTCCCTGGGCTTGCCTTCCAAGTTAATGGAATGGACTGTCAGTGATGTAGCTAAAACTATCACAGCTCAACAAGCGGCTTCCATTGAGGCAGTCATAAAAAAGATCTATAAGAGGTTTCCTGGAAAGGAAAACCAGAAGATCAGAAAGGATATCTCTAAGCAACTCAAAACTTCAGCTTTTCTGGATAATCCACTATTGCACAGACTTGTAAGGAAAGAGTTTCAGAGAGGACATTATTGGGTCAAGAATCAAGTTGTATACCAACAAGGAGGATACTCGTGTAAACGATTGTCTCGTTATACTTATCAATTGGAATTAGCTGGAATCAGAAGAGGAAAAAGAAACAAACTAATAGTTAGGTCTAATCGAAATATTAAAGGACAGATTAGACTAATATACAACTCTCTACTGGCAAGATTTGAGATTCATTTTTTGGTTAATCACGGGACAGCTGAGATTCCTCCTGAACGTCGAGCGATAGGAGTAGACAAGGGATACACCGAGGCTTTTTATGATTCAGATGGTCAGGCACACGGGAAGAACCTGGGCAAAATAGCAACCATAAAATCCGTTCGCGTAGCGTGGCCTTTTGGCCATCGAATATGCGCCAAAAATCGGAACAGAGGAAAACTCTGGGCAATACATAGGAAGCTAGAAAAAATAGATCCAGCTAAATCAGCTCGGATACTGAAAAATAATCTGAGTCGAAAAACAGAAAACAGTCGTTACAGAAGAGATCAATCAGAGTTGAGGGCGATTATAGGGGCTGCTTCTAAATCCCTCTTCAAAGGAGAATCTCTAAGAATTTTTGCTGAGGATTTAACGCAACCAATCAAAAATAAACGCCAGTCAAAGGCTATGTCTCGCAAGTTGAATAGCTGGATGAAAGGAGAAATGCGGTACTCCTTGCAGAAATGGGCTAATTGGACTGGTTCGGTTGTGACAGAAGTCCAGCCAAGCTACACGTCGCAAATTGACTCCTTTTCTGGCACCTTATTGGGAGCAAGGATTGGGGACAGTTTTATCAGATTTAATGGGGTCGTGTTGCAGGCTGATCACAATGCTGCGAAGAATATCCTTGCTCGTGGTACAGATCAAGGAATCTCCCGGTTTATGACTAGGGTTGAAGTGCAGGCAGTATTGTTGCGTCGTACTGCGCGTTTCTTAGAAGGTATGGATTTGACTTTAGCTGACGCGGTTAAGCTAGGATGGCTTGACCGCAAGCATGCCAAAACTCAAGCTTTTAAGGAACTCCTCACCGGGATGTGAGGAACGTCTAGATAGATGAGCGGGAGGCTTGACTCCAATTGCTACTTGACCGCTCCTCACTCAGACATCAATAAAATGCACCTTGGCCGTTTTATTCGGTTTTATCCCGATTGATGACGGTTTAAGAGTATTCCTTAGCTCTTGCTTCTGCTGTTGCCTGACCTGTAGACTCAATGGCTATATTTTCTGCCTTTGACACTCCCCGTCCTAGAAGAACGGGGAGTGTCAAATCCCCTACCAGTTTCTCGTTTGGATAAAGGGGAAACGGATCTTGCGCGAAACGAATTTCCAGATCACCGTAGCGCAGTCGAATTTGACCATGCTGATCAGCAATGGGTTGACCGTCTTCATCCCGGAGTAATGGATTAGCCACCACACAATAATATCGAGGCGGCACAATAATCATCGGTTCAGGTTTTAAGATCAGCCGCTCGTGATCCCGAAGGGTAATGGTTTGAGGACCAACCTCCAGTCGCGTAACACCAGTATTGTTGTCTAGCACATGAATAAACTGTTGGGGCTTGATGCGAATCACTTCACTAGTTGTTCTAGGCACTTCCATTTTCTTCTCTGTTTTACGCTCAGTTGTAGTCATAGTCTCGGTCTAATCGAACTAGATTACTAAGTTGCCTTCATCGGTCGTAAGTAGTCATACACAATGAAAGTTGACTGATCAGATAAGGGAATAGGGAACGGCGAACCGAGAACATAAAGGGGTTGAACAACGTTAAGGGTTTCAACACAGTTAACAGCATTTATGTTCAGGTATTTAGATACAGTATTGTGCCTATATAAATCCCAAGTCAGTTGTGAGCAAAATTGTTTTACCAAGGGAGCTTCGGATCAGGAAATATCAGGATTCATGTAGGATTGCTATAGTTCATGGTTTATCCCTAAAGCCTAATCAACAATCAACTATTTTGTAACCTGACAGCAAAGGAACTCGCTATAAAACTAAAGTAACCTTTCTTTTTCTGTTCTGCCAAAATAACCCAAACTCGTTATGACTACGTTGAGTTTATGGAGTTGGGAGCAATTTCATCAAACCCCTGGGATAGGAGATGTGATTGCTGATCGGAACATTAACGATGAGGTATGAGGCCACCTTATATTAGGCTTGATAGCATTAAGTACTAACAACTATTAACCATTAATCATTAACCCAACCTCTAAAAATACTAATATTTTTTTTTAGGATATAATCAGGATGATTACTATCTAATATTAAACAAATAAGGGGCATACTATGAATCGTGATGACTTCCTAAAACGCTACGAAGCCGGTGAAAGAGATTTTTCTGGTATTAATTTGAAAAAGGCTAACTTAAAAAGTACTAATTTCAAGGGTGTTTGTCTAAAAAATGCGGACTTGAGTAATGCTGATTTAGAGGAAGCTACTTGGGATGATGTAGATCTAAGTCATGCTAACTTGAGGAATGCTTACCTATACGAAACCACTATCGAAAATTCTAACCTTACTAAGGCTAACTTGAGTCATATAGTAGCCTCTGAATCAACCTTGGAAAACTGTGATTTTAGTGGTACTGATCTGAGTTATGCGGATTTATCTGTAATCTATATAGCTACTAGTAAGCTCAGGGATGCCAATTTTAGTTATGCTACCTTATGTGAGGTTTACGTAGGTGATTCTGACCTGAGCAATGCTAACCTCAGTTATGCCCGTATGCTAGGGGTTGATGGCTGGAAAAAAGCTGACCTGAGTAGTATAAATTTTACCAAAGCTATCTATACGTCATACACTGAGTTTCCGACTGGATTTAACCCATCAAAAGCCGGAGCAATCTTTATTTGTGCCGAGGCTGACTTAAGCGGTTTAGACTTGAAAAATGTCAACCTAGGTTATGAAGAACTGTGTGGCGCTAACCTTAGTCATGCTAATTTGAGTGGTGCAAGACTGTATAATACTGACTTGAGAGCCGCCAACCTAAGTTATGCCAATTTAGAAGGTGTTGACTTTCATGATGCTGATTTGAGTGAGGCTAATTTCAGCCATGCTAATCTTAAAAAGGCTAAATTAGCTAAGGCTGACTTAAATGATGCTATTTTCTGTAACACTATTATGCCTAATGGCAGGATTAAAAATAATAATTGTTAGCTAGATCAATCCAGCTCAGTGAGAAGATAATTATTGGTAATGGGTAATGGCTAATTTTGATTACTCCCGTACCATTGGCTTTCCTTATCAAAGCAGTGATTTTCTTTTCCTTAGACCATTCTTTGAGGCGTTGCTTAATAATGGAATGATTTGAATAGTTTTGTGGAATGGGCATCTTGCCCGTTCCTGACGGTGCGACCCGTGGCGAATTTAATTCTTAATGGGTCAAGCGCACCGGATCTTTTTGGGCAGGCAGGATGTCCACCCCACTCATATTCATTGATTGATTCAGCAACGCCACATTTTTAGCCAATCATACCTTAATTCAGCAACGCCAAATTTCTCAATTGCGCAGAATCAACCGTTGCCGATGAACATGCAACAAACGAAACTCCCGCTGCGCCACCTGCTCCAACATATAAATAATGTGCTCTGGTCGCAACATCGTGCCATCATTCAAACAACTCCCCACATACCGCAAAACCACCCCAGACTCCGCAACCTCCTCTTCACCATCTTTGGATTTTTGGGGTTCGATCACCTCGAAGTCAAATAAGCGATCGCATAAATTCACCCACTGCTTCTTCCCCGACTTCGTAAACCGCTCCCACCAAATTTCCTTACTACCTTTGATTGCTTCAATCCAACCCTGCCACTCTTCCCAAGACGCTTCTGATATTACCTCAACTCGAATCAAATACTCAGCTCTCTCCAACAGCTGAGTTCCCGCAGGTTCCTTCAAATCCACTGCTTCAACCCCATACACCGGAATCTCTTCAGGCAACTGAGACACCAGCCTTTCCCTAAACTCCTCAACTGGCATTTTCTCAGTTAACTCAAACTCCACAATCTCCCCACTGCTAGACGCTCCCAAGGGCAACGCATTAGCAATCATAATCCGAGCATTAGCCCGAAACCCCCCACTATATCGAATTGGCAGTGACGCCCGTCTTACTGCTCTCTCAAACAGACTTGCCAAATCCAGATGACCCAACAAGGTCATATCCCCCAACTTTCCAAACCAAACCCGCAGCCGCTGATCCTTATTAGTATTGGGTTTAAAGTGACCAGCAAATTGCGGAATCTGTGGCGGGTCAATCACCACATTATGACCAAAATCAATCCCACACACACCACAGTGAGAACACCCATCAAAGGAACAATCCGGTACCGTTGCTGCATCTAACGCCCGTTGTAAATCTTCCTTGAGCCAATTCTTATCAATTCCCGTATCAATATGATCCCAAGGCAAGGGAGCATCAAGGGCGTTAAGGGTTGACGGTTGAAGGTTAGCTGGTTGAAGGTTAGCTGGTTGAAGGTTAGAAGGTTGAAGGTTAGAAGGTTGAAGGTTAGAAGGTTGAAGGTTAGAAGGTTGAAGGTTAGTTGGTTGAAGGTTAGTTGGTTGAAGGTTAGCTGGTTGAAGGTTAGTTGGTTGTCGGTTAGTTGGTTGTCGGTTAGTTGGTTGTAGGTTAGCTGGTTGTAGGTTAGCTGGTTGCTCTGAACTTTCAACCTTGGCCTTTTGGCCACGCTTCGCGAACAACCTTCCAACTTGCAACTCTTCTACACCCGCCATCACGTTCCATTCGCCATTTTCTACTTGGCGATATTTCCAGGTCAGACCTGATGAAGCGATCGCATTTTCCCAAGCAGCAAATGCCCGATCCAAGCTTTCCATCCAGGAGTCCATCCCTGCCCCCAATTCCCAAGCACGGCGCACCACCGCACTTAAGCGTCTGTCACCCCGTCCCACGAAATCTTCCATGGCCGAAATCCGAACATCGGTGTAATTAACCTTCACCCCCCTGATCTGACCAAATACTTGTTTGAGTAATTCCTGCTTGCGTTCAAACTCCGAAGTCGATACGGAATGCCACTGGAATGGGGTGTGAGGTTTTGGGGTAAAATTAGAAACAGTTATGTTAAACTTAATGGTTTTTCTGCCTTTAGCACGGCACTCCTGCTGCAACCAACGCACCGTTTCCGCAATCCCCAACACATCCATATCCGTTTCACCGGGCAAACCAATCATAAAATAGAGCTTGACTTTCTCCCAGCCTTGCTCAAATGCCGTCTTTACTCCCCTGAGCAGTTCTTCATTAGTCAGTCCCTTATTAACAATATCCCGCATCCGCTGAGTTCCTGCTTCTGGGGCAAAGGTCAAGCCACTCTGCCGATTGCCCCCTAGGATATTGGCAATATTCTCATCAAAGCGGTCTACCCGCTGACTCGGTAGGGACAAGGAAATATTCTGATCCTTAAGACGATTTTTGATTTCCATCCCCACCGCTGGTAGAGCCAGGTAATCCGAACAACTCAGGGATAGAAGGGAAAACTCGTTATACCCTGTAGCACGCATCCCTTGTTCAATAGCTTCCACCACTTTTTCTGGTTCCACATCCCGCGCTGGTCGAGTCAGCATCCCAGGTTGGCAGAAGCGACAACCCCGAGTACAGCCCCGTCGCACTTCGATCTTGAGTCGGTCATGAACCGTTTGGATATAGGGTACTAGTCCAATAGCATAGGCAGGCATCGGTGTAGCCACACGCCGCAAAATCCGCTTCGGCACATCAGGGCGGTTGGGTTTAACTGAGCCATCCTCAGTCATATCATAGAATTGGGGGACATACACCCCTGGTATCTGAGCCAAATCCAGGAGTAACGCTTCTCGACTTAAGCCAGCTGCTTTGCCTTCTTCGATTACTAAGCCAATCTCTGGCAACAATTCTTCCCCATCGCCAAGATCAACAAAATCTAAGAAATCAGCATAGGGTTCAGGATTCGATGTCGCCGTTTGTCCACCTGCAAAAATTAGGGGTATTTCCGATATATCAAACTGAGCACGGTCTTTCCAGGTCAGGGGAATTCCTCCCAAATCCAACATTTCCAAGATGTTGGTTGCCCCTAATTCATAGCTAAGGCTAAAGCCAATAATATCAAAATCTTTCAGAGGTCGCCGATTCTCGACAGCAAACAGAGGGGTTTGAGTGGAACGTAATTTAGCTGCCAAGTCTGGGGCAGGTAGATAGGCGCGATCGCATAATTGCCTAGGTTGATAATTCAATATATTGTAGAGGATGATATGGCCTAAGTTAGAAGCCCCCACTTCATAGATTTCTGGATAAGTCAATACCCAGCGTACCTCAGCTTCTTCCCAAGGTTTATGGACTGCTCCCAACTCGTTACCTAAGTAACGGGCTGGTCTGTTGATGTCTGGTGTTAATATTTCCTCTACAGTGATTGCCATAGAAACTTTATTACTGCTTTCAATGCAGTTAACCCTGATCCACCTTTGATTTTATCAGTACTCAGGCTAGAGATAAGGGGGTGAAGGTGGATGAAGTGAGGGAGATAATAACCACCATACTTCTTAACTGGTATTTCCCTATCTCCTCCCATCATCATCGCTGTAAGCACTTAATCTTCCCAAGATTTCCTATGATTTTGCTGCACTCAGAGCCATTGAGTTAGCTTCCCAACCTACTCCAACCCCCTAGAGGGCTGTAGCAAAAGCCTCATGGCTGTCAAAAATCTCAAACACCCCATCTAATTTAGTTAGCTCCAGCATAATTCGAATTGAAGGAGCTACGGAGCAAAGACCAAAGCGCCTCTCTAGACTTCTTGCTAGCTTCAGACCATGAATTAAGGCCATTAAGCCAGCACTGTCGAGAGACTCTAACTGATGCATATCAACCAACAAAGCCGAATCCTCAGCAGCCACCACAGCTTCTGTCAACTGACTTTTAAACTCAATTGCATTAGAAGCGTTAATATGACCGGAAGGTTGAATAATTCTTAATTTTGCACTCAGGGTCGCCTGTGTCATGAGTAGACTCCTCACTTGGTCAAATCCAATAAAATTTTATAGAGAATATATTGAAGATAGTATGGAATTTCGCTAATTCCATACCACTTCTGATAGACTTTGCCGAATCTTTACAGATTGCTAATGGTTTTTGAAATCTTCATTAAACTTACCATCAAAATGTATCATATATTACTTTTTTTCAAGTTAAGTAATTTATTTTTCATTTCCGATGGTCTAAGTTGCTAAGAGCATGGCTCAGTTGATGCCTATAAGTAGGGATTAAATTTTAATAATTTTTGTTACGTTAACTAAATAGAGCTGCCCTGACATAGAAATATAATACTTTTTGTTATAGGCTTGAGCCAAATGTTTAGCCTTAGATAAGTATAACGTTAACTAGGGTGTAGAGGCAAGTAGTACTAAGCAGTATGTCCTTATAACTGCCTTAGGTGCGCTTGACCCATTAAGAATTAAATTCGCACCTATTGGTGCGCGCCTCCAAGGGCGAATAAATCGCCCTTGGGTCGCACCTATTGGCTTTGCCAACGCTACGCGAACGGGTCGCACCTAAACTTCAATACCTCTAACCCTTGAAACGGCATAGCTTCTTCCGTTCAGGTTAAGCTTTCTGAGTTAAGTCCAAAAGGCATATAATATATATGTAATATATATGTCAGAGAGTACCAATCCACCTCATCAGTGATTTAGATCACATCCCAATAAGATAAAGATCACTATAGTGGCTAGTAATTTCAGAAGACAATAAAGTTATATGGAATTGTGGGTAAGTAATTGTGAAAACTACATTTGTTATTCGTCAACTAGTAGAAAAAGCCCTCTATATTAGGAAATTGACTCCTGATATAGAAAATGCAATTAACTACGAACTAACTCAAACTGGTTACATCTCTGATGTGGATTACGAAGCACTGGAATTATTAATGTCTGAGATGGATGCTGGTCGTGTACAGCTAGTTCCGAGTCACTAGAAAAAGTGGTTATAAACTAAGGCTAGACCAGCTCGGAGGCTTGGTAACTACTCCATGACTTTTAGCCATGACTTTTAGCCATGACTTTCAGGGTTGGGGCAAGCTCTGACAGCTACATGTGGCAAAACCCCTACAACTTTAGTTTACTCTCCTAAGGGGTCTGACTTGCTACTGCTTGAGTCGTGATCAGATCACCATTGAGTTGGCAAAGTCCTATTACCGATTAACCATTAAAAAAACTTAAAACTTTTCAGGATAAGCTTGCCAAACTGCACAGATAAAATAACTTAGTTGCTGGCGAGCATCAGGGTCACTTTCTACATTGACATCAGGGTCATCTAACCGAACCAAGAGGGGAATTACTTCAGTGTCTAAGGCTAGTCGTAATAAACTCGCTGGCCAAAGTAAATCCGGTCCAGAGCGTAGGTCGTAAAGAGTAAGCTGTTCAGGGAGTTCCACTGGCACAGGCTCTTGACTATGCAAGGTGACCAATATCATAGAACGCACCCAACACATTTGTCGCGATGACACAAATTCGATCACTTCAGCGTATAAACGAGTATTGTCATGCTCTAAACAAATAATCTGATGAGGCTGGAACTCGTAAACCAAACTCCTTGATACGTCTTTATTCACCAGGCATCAATTCCTAAATTGAGTCATTGCGATACAATATAATGTTCATATTACCAGTTTGGTTAACGGGGGTATTAGACCCAGATTTGCCATGACTGGAAGTCAGAGGCTGTCTCACTGCTCATCTTTGCTATGATGTATTAATTCAACTTAGTCTCAATAGATTTAATACCATAGCATAGATTATGAAAGTCCAAGTTTCAGTCGTGTTTAGCAATCCCGTGGATTTCGTTAATTTTTCTCATCAGGCACTGCCTCGATTTTGCGTCGATCTGCCTTTTAAACCTCGCGCTATCCCAGTTGAAGAACTGTTGCCCAACGTCCCTATGATTGATAGCAATTCAGACGATTGGACAACAGACCTGCCCTTCGAGCAAATAGAATACAAGGAAGAAGGAGCAGAGGAATATGCCAAAATGGTAGTAGTAGTGGAAATCCCACAGGATGATATGCCCTTGTTTGAAGATGTAGTTAAGTCGTTTGGGGGAAAGATTATGCCATCAGAGGGGTTGGATGTAATGGACATGTAGTGGACATGTAGTTTACACCCCATATCTTACCCATAACCTGGCTTGTAGATCATAGAAATTCCTTGTTAATCTTGATCGAAAATTCAAGACTATCACAAAATATGTTTGAAGGAAAAATAGTCTGGAATACACAAGGAATGAAATGACCTCTAAGCAGGATAAACCTGAGGTGGCTAAAATCCTCGAACCATTCAAACTCGCATTGGCTGAGCATCTGAGTAACCCTGATGTTGTCTTAGACGAGGTACTGGCATGGACTGGCTCTCAGCCTTTTTTGACCCAGAAGCTTTGTCAAGTTATCCTTGACTCTAAATCTCCCATCCCTGTTGGTGAGGAAGCTCTCAAAGTCGAAGAACTAGTCAAAACTCACTTCGTTGAAAATTGGGAAACTCAGGAAGCCGCTGAACTTCTGCAAGATATTCGTAGTTTCTTGCTCGAAGAACAATTCCTGCGGCTATATCAGAAAATTTTGCAGGGAGTCATGATGGCAAATGACAGTTGGGAACAAAAAGTGTTGCTCAACTCCGGTGTGGTGATTAACCAGGGGGGAAATTTAAAAGTTTCTAACCGTATTTATGAGGTTGTTTTTAATCACAGCTGGGTAGCTCAAGAGTTAGCACAGTTGACCAGTACAGACTATTGGTTGGCATCTGAGCTGACGACAGATGCTACTGATCAAGCCATCGCCATGGTTTTTCCTAACCTACCAATCACCCCAGTTACTCAAGACCAAGATCTCACAACTGACCAGCCTAAACACTCAGAGCTGACAACTGATGAACCCAAACACCCAGATCTAACAACTGACGAGCCCAACCAATCAACTGTAGTACCTTTAGAGCCAGACCAAGCCACAACCTTGGCTACCTCATCAGCTAGCAGAATCCCATCACCCATTAGTTTTTGGGGTGGCTTGATCGCCTTGTTTCTAGTCATTACCTTTGGTGTATTTCAGTGTACTAGTGCTAGAAGAGCAGACGATCAACTAAAAAACCTTGCTTCTGAGGACATATGCAGACGCCAATTTACTACCAGAAAAGAACAAATAGAGCAACTTAGAAAGATAAAGAGTCAAAATAGTGCTTTTCCCAAGCTATGTCAGTCAATGTTAGATCAATTGCAGTTTTCCTATGCTATAGAAGAGCTCGCTAGTCAAGGTGAATTCAAGCAAGCTACTATAAATCTTTGTCAAGTATCAGAGCGTTACTACCAGTTTAAACAAAAATCTCTTCCACGTTTTTTCCGTCGATGGGATAGGAATAATGAGAATTATGCTAATTGGTTGAGAAACTATCTAATAAAATTAGATTGTCCAGCTGCTAAATATTTGGGGTAATCAATTGTTAAATTGTTAAATTGTTAAATTAAATTGTTAAATCAGTAGTTGTGGCAACAGGGAACAGGGAATAGGAAATTCATGCATGGATTTTTAGCAAACAGTTAACTAAATAACTAATTAATTTAACTAATTAATCTAACTTAATAGACTGGTTTTAGTCAATAAAAATTTATTTTATTGCCTACTTTTAAAGACTTAGCTATTTACTGATAAGCCAGATTCTTCTAAGGATTATAAAAAACTCCATCGCTACCACTGATTTCTTCTTCCAAAGATACCCTAATTCCTCGACGAGCAATTTCAAAAATAGTTAAGATAAATTCTCCCAATTGAAAATATTGGGTTTGACGTAATTGTTTCCTATGGCGTTGTTTGCCGCTAATCCGCTCATTGATATGGCTTGCATAATATAAAATTAGGCTAACTAATAGCCAACCTAATAAACTCAATAGAGCTGTTACAATGATAATAATCAGCCAGCCTAAGAACTGACACA
The DNA here is from genome assembly GCF_010692525.1 of Moorena sp. SIO3B2. Lineage (NCBI taxonomy): Bacteria > Bacillati > Cyanobacteriota > Cyanophyceae > Coleofasciculales > Coleofasciculaceae > Moorena > Moorena sp. SIO3B2. The sequence goes on along the minus strand of NZ_JAAHHE010000120.1, from coordinate 6,793 downwards.
ACACTTGTAATAATGGATCGTCATATACATCAAGTTCCGAGTACAACAGAGAACTATTGCTACTAAAGATTCCTAAGGCAATCGTTCCCCAAAATCCACAGAAAAGGTGAACAGGAATCGAACCTACGGGGTCGTCAATTTTCCAAACTTGTAGAAAATATTCGCCTAAAAGGACAAAAATACCGCTGATAGAGCCAATTATAAATGCACTTTTGATATCTACAAAAGCAGCTGAGGCTGTAATTCCCACCAACCCACCTAAAATGCCATTGATAATTGAGGCTAGACTGGGTTTTCCCAGGATAATTGGACTAAAAAATACGCTGGATATTCCACCAGCTGCTGCTGCCATCATGGTAGTTGTGATGGTATTAGCTACATAATCGAGATCCTTTGCTGAGCCACCATTAAAACCAAACCAGCCCAGCCAAAGAATTAAGCAGCCTAAGGTGGCTAAACCCAGATTATCGGCAGAGAACTTTTCAGTTTCGAGACCTTCATATCTATCTGTTCTTAAATTGTAGCCAAAACGACCTTGTCGTGGCTTTAGTAGCCAAGCCCCTACCAAGCCAGCCATACCACCAACACTATGGACTACAGTTGAACCCGCAAAATCATGAAATTTTAGCGCCTTGGCTAGCCAACCATAGTGTCCCCAAACCCAGTGACCGGTTACGGGATAGATAAAACCAACCAGGAAAAAACTAAATAGGAGAAATGCCCAGAATTTTACCCGTTCAGCAACAGCTCCTGAAACAATAGTGGCTGCAGTTCCAGCAAAGACTAACTGAAATAAAAATAGAGCCGCAAAGGAGCGATTAGACCAATCTTGATTGAGACAATTAAATCCTGATTCTGGAAAACCAAGATTTCCAAATTGGGGAAAGGGAAGATTAAAAAACAACCCCTTTTGACCCACTAAACTTAAACTATTATTTTCTCCTGGAACACAACTGTAAGTGATGCCATCACCAAACATTAAGCCAAAGCCAACTAGCCAAAAGGCTAAGGCTGATATACAGAAAACTATCAAATTTTTAGCCAAGACATTAGTCGCATTTCTCCGTCTACATAACCCGGCTTCTAACATGGCAAAGCCAGCATTCATAAAAAAGACTAGAAAAGATGAAACTAACAACCAGATAGTAGACAGGTTAGTGAAATTATTCGTGTTACTATCTTGTGCTACTGCTACACCAAGCCATCCCAGCAGGATGGTAATAGCCAAAGATAGGCAGAAGTACCAACGGCTCGGTACCCGGATGATTTGGTGTTTTAATCTCTTGTACTTATGTCGAGACATCAAAGCAAGCTTTCTAGTTTTTTGACACTCCCCGGTCGCGCATACGCGGGGATTCTTCATTCAACGAGCCAGCTTGCTGAACCTGGCCGGAACCAAGAACAGTAGAGGCCGATTCTCCTGAAGCGTTTAGATCTTTTAAGATCCAGGTTCCGGTGTGCCCCACCGTACCCAAGGCTTTCTTAAGGATGTTTATTGCGGCGTTGTGGTCTCTATCTAACTGACAACCACACTTGCACGTATGAGTCCTAGTTGATAGGGACTTTTTAACTTCTTCGCCACAATTGGAACAGTTTTGGCTGGTATATGCAGGATTTACTGCAACTGTTACCTTTCCGAACTTGGTGCCAAAGTGCTCCATCCATTTCCTAAACTGATACCAACCTGCATCATTAATAGACTTAGCGAGGCAGTGATTTTTTACTAGGTTCTTGGCTCTTAAGTCGACCTAGGCGACCAGATCGTTAGAACAGATTACGCAGCGCGCCGGAGACGAAACCTTAGAATAAAGAAGCCTTAATAACAAAGATTTAACCCTTTTATGCATAGCCGACTAACCATAAAGGCTTCTTTATTCTTACGGTAACTTCGTTCCCAGTCTCTTGGCGTTCTCTTCACGTTGCCTACTTATCTTAAGGTGCTGTCTGCCTAGTCTATTAACTGCTTTATTTCGATTGGATGAGCCTTTCTTCTTGCGAGAAACTCGACGCTGGTAGAACTTAAGGCGTTTTTCTACCGTTCTGTAAAAGCAGGGATTTGGTTCAGTTTTTCCAGCGGAATCAGTGTAAAAATATTTTAGTCCAACATCCAAGCCGATAGCTGTCCCACTTGGCTCTAGTTCCTCTTTGATATCAACTGAAACACAAAACTGGACATAATAACCATCAGCCCGGCGAACTATACGGACTCGCTTTATTTCCTTTTTATCCAAGCGCCACAAGTCCCATGTACCTTTAAGCTTAAGCTTCCCAATACCCTTTTTATCACTAAAGGTGATTGACTTCTTGTCAGGGGATAACTTCCATCCAGACTGTTTATACTCCACTGAGCGGCAGTTTTTCTGGAACTTAGGAAAACCTTTCTTTCCAGGTACTTTTTTCTTGCAGTTATCAAAGAATCGAACAATTGATGACCATGCTCTTTCAGCACTAGACTGACGAGCAGTAGAGTTTAATTCATTAGCAAAAGGAAAGTTTTTAGCAAGGACTGCACTGTACTTATTAAGGTCAAATTTGTTGACCCCTTTATTTTCCATCCAATACCTGAGGCAGCTATTACGGATGAACTGGACTGTCCGGATAGCCTCGTTGATCCCAGAGTATTGATGTTTTTTTCCTTTCGCCTTGAACTCTAAAATGATCATCAGCTTCTTAAAGTTACCGTAAGAATAGGGTCGCCTTATAACAACAGTTTTAACCCTTTTTCCATAGCCGACAAACCATAAAGGCGACCCTATTCTAAGGTTTCGTCTGGGACCTAAACTGTTCACTCCCTTATTTTACAACATCCAGACTAAAATTCCGGATTTTCCTGAAATATTTTTCTAGGCGCGTCAAGCCGCTGTGAGCCTTCATCCCCGGTCATTAGACACGGGGTTTTCGGCTTTGGGGGATTTTTATAAAAGGACAGAGATTTACGCGAATCTGTTCACAGCAGAAGCTGAGCCATCTTCTAGCTTTGAGTTAAAAGGAAGCTGAGCCTCTGAGTTCGCTAGTTCTTGAAAATGAATAACTTCTTTACGGGGATCAGCATGACTGACTTTGACGTGTAAGCGATCGCCTAATTGAACCGAACGCTGGAAACGCATGGGCAATTCTAGACCTAACTCTTCTAGGAGAATGTTGCCCTTATTCTCGTTTTCTCGCCACCAACTGAGTACTAATACTTGCCAAACCTGATTCGGGTTACGCCGCAAATATTCCAATCCCCAATATTTGTTGGTATCACGTTCTACTTCACTAGCATCCTTAGCTGTTCTGGTTACACTCTGCATCGTTTCGAGCAAATCTTCAGCTTCAAAGGGTAGGGGGTCACCCCGTAGATGAGCTTTCAGCTGGAAATGAGTCATTAAGTCAGTGTAGCGGCGGATCGGAGAGGTTACCTGGGTGTAAGTTTCCAAAGCCAAACTAGCGTGGCGTGTTGGGGTAATGCTCATTTCGCTTCTAGGCATACACCGACGCATGGCACAGAACCGCACTGGACCGGCTGGCAATAGCAGCAGTTCTTCTTGGGATGGAAGTTCTGGCTGGGGTTGTCCTCGGAATGGTAGTGGAATTTGGTGCGCTTGACCATAGCGTCCAGCCACTTCACCTGCCAGAATCATCATTTCTGCCACCATTTGCCGTGATGGTGAATCTTCTAACACCTCAATGGTAATTTGGTCATCATTTCCCACCTTGATTACCGACTCTGGCATATGGATGCTAATCGCCCCCTGAGACTTGCGCCACTTTTGCCGACGCACAGCCAAGTTAGCGATCGCAAACAGTTCTGTTTCTGCCTGTACCCCTAACTGCAACATTTCATCTACATCTTCATAAGTCAGGCGATAGGTGGGTTTAATCAGGCTGGGGTGAATCTGATAGTCATAGATGGCACCATCTTGATCCAAGATCACGCCAAAACTGAGTGCGCCACAGACTTGACCTTGAACCAAACTCATTGGACCAGTTGCCAGTTCCGATGGGAACATGGGAATCATGCCCGTGGGTAGATATATGGTGGTACTACGCCGTCGTGCTTCTAGGTCAAGATTATCCCCTGGCATTACCAAGCGGGTTGGGTCAGCGATGTGAATCCACAGACGCTGAGTGCCATCCTCTAGATCTTCTATACTCAAACCATCATCTATTTCTTGGGTACTTTCATCATCTATGGTGTAGAGTTTCAGATGAGTTAAATCCAAGCGATCTGAATCTGGGTCAGTAGGAGGATTTGCCAGGTATTGCTGGGTCAATTCGAGTACCTCACGACGAAATTGAGTTGGGATTTTATGACGCAGCAAGTACTTCTGGTGAGGACGCCACAAACCCAAATTTATCAATAAATCGAAGGCATTTTCTGGGTTTTGAGGGCGTTTTAGTGCTTCCAGAGTTTCCTGAACTGCACGAGATGGTTTATCTGGTTCACTAACGAACCGTTCTAGAGCATCAAAGCGAGTGCGATCGCTATCAACCCACTCTACTTGCTCACCCCCTAACTTTTGCTGTACTCGCTTCAAAAATTCTTCTTGTTCCTGGTGCTTTGATTGAGCCGCTGCCAGTTGATGCTTGATTTCAGCCACCATGCTAGCGGAGCGGGGTTCATAGGTTTGTGCTTTTTGTTTAAAATAGATTTTGTCTTCAAACAGAATACAGTGTGCCGCATAGCACTGGGGTGGACTTTGCTCAGAAAATAATAACTGTGCCATGTCAGCACAGGTAACCGCCTCTCCTTCTTCCACCAGTAATTCCCAAGCTAATTCTAAGCTATCTGGGTCTAGATAGGGTTGTACTCGAGCAATAAACTCTGGTATTTGTGATGGCTCATAAGTAGAATCTGCCACTGTGTAGGTGACTTGTCGAGGATGGAGCTTGTGCAGTTTCCCCCGTTGATCCAAAGCAATCAAGTGGTTCTTGCCCTCTGGACGATCGACAACAGCGAGATGGCGTTCTCCTTGTAAGCGAAATTCGATTAGTGTTCCCTTTTCCACCAGTTCTGATAACCCGGGTAGCGTTTACCAAATCCACCTCCCCCCAGTCTATCCTGTGTTGTTGAGATACCCAACTCGGCAGACGGGGTCAAGTCTAAAGTCTGAAGTCTGAAGTCTGAAGTTGTCAGTGGTCAGTGTAACTCCTGGTTGGGTCGCAAGTTTTTAGTTAACCATGTCTTGATGCAGAGCGCGAGTGGGGGAATTCCCCGTGAGGCCACTGCATCGCGCGCCTCAGCCATCGATCACCCCATTTCATCCTTCATACTTCATCCTTCATCCTTCTTATTTGATATTTGATTCTTCACACGGGAAATATCCCAGAGGAAGACCGTGATTGTTCACCTTAACCTTCTTTATTAATATAGGGTAGCAAAGCCAAGAACCTTGCTCGCTTAATGGCTGTGGTTAGCTTTCGTTGTTGTTGAGTCGTTAGATTAGTAATGCGGCGGGGTAGGATTTTTCCCCGTTCAGTGATAAACTTGCGCAGCAACTCAACATCTTTATAGTCGATCGGTTCATCGGGTTTGATCGGAGAGAGACGTTTACGAAAGTAAGTCATGATTGGTTGTGATTGGTGATTGGTTATTTAGGTTACTGGTTACTGATTATAGTCATTTGTTCTTTGGTAAGTATTCAGCTATCAGCTATCAGCTATCAGCTTATGGGCTATTAGCACGCTACTTAAGCTGCTTAGGTTTCTTTTATTCTGACGGCACCTGAAGTAGAGTGAGCCATTCGCGTAGCGTGACTCAAAGGCCAATGTTCACGGCTGACCACTGAATGCTTACAATAAAACAGGTAAGCATTGGTTTAAGCTGAGTTACTTGAGCTGACCGCTGATAGCTGACCGCTGAACGCGCACGCGTGTGCGTAGCACATAAGCTGAATACTTGTTCTTTGTTGCTTGTTCTTTGTCAATAGTCCATTTTCAATTAACAAATTCAATTCACAAATGACCAAGGACCAAATCTATTTGATTTCTTTGTGAATCATGTGCTTGTTGCAATGGGTGCAAAATTTCTTCAGTTCCAGACGTGATGATGTGTTACGGCGATTCTTCCTAGTGGTATAGCGGGAAACACCAGCCGAGCGCTTATTGGAGTAACTGCGACATTCAGTACATTCTAGAGTAATAACGATTCGGACACCTTTCTTACTTGCCATAGTTTTTTTTCTAAGAACTCAAATATTACAATTAAACACAATTTACTATTATCTCATGGGATGCCCCAGTCTATCAAGTAGATGCAAAATTGCTCAAGTCTCGGGAAAAACCTCACGCCTTGTTGGCACCATCATCGTGCAGGGCAATCTGGTCACTGACAAGGGCAGCCCACAGTAGTATCCTTGAAATGCGATTAGCTAGACCAATCAAGCCAATCATCATCGCGCTTTAGTGCAGCGAAGCCAACTATGCTCTCCAGTTTAGTTAGAGTCAGTAACCGGTGCAAGGGTAACGAATCTAACCTCAAGAATCAAGATAACCGAAAGCCCACTACCCTAAACTCTGAGCCGGATTGGTGTATAATAGCACGACTCCCGTAACTAGCCAGACCAACTCGAAGATCAGCATCTGCAACATATAAAAGCCAAGAGTATTTTTGATCAGGAGTGAGCTGACCAGCCATACTCCTACAAAATCGATATCGAAAGCAGCAGCCCGCCACTCTATTGCTATAGCAGTCGCCAGGGCAGTTAGGACATGACAAAAGTCTCACACCCTTTGTAAGCGATGCAGAGGTGCGACCCGTGGCGAATTTAATTCGCCAACGGAAAGCGCACCATTACGGTCTTGGGGGTTT
>NZ_JAAHHE010000012.1:0-23389 GCF_010692525.1 Moorena sp. SIO3B2 | reverse complement strand
AAATTTGCTCTTAGCCAACAGCCAGCTGAGGAGCTGATGACAACATCTACAGGTGCGACCCGTGGCGAATTTAATTCTTAATCCGGAAAGCGCACCTAAAAAAAAATCCCCCGAACCGTGAGCTTCAGGGGTAATTATCAGGGTGCATCTACCATTTCTTTCTTCTGATTGATGGGATTGATATCCGGAAGGATTACTAGTCAATTTACTAGTCAATCAATCACAAAACCCACGGGATAAATTTACTCTTAGCCAACAGCCAGCTGAGGAGCTGATGGCAACATCTACCAAAAAAAATCCCCCGAACCGTGAGCTTCAGGGGTAATTATTAGGGTGCATCTACCATTTATTTCTTCTGAGTGATGTTACTGAAATCCGGAAGCTAAGGTATGGCTAAAGATTCTATATGATTGCTAAACCTAGAGAGGACTTTACTTTTAGCTGACAGCCAAGTTATGGTCTATGGCAGCATCTACCAAAGAAAACCCCCGAACCGTGAGCTTCGGGGGTAATTATTAGGGTGCATCTACCATTTCTTTCTTCTGAGTTACTTCTCCACTATCCGGAAGGTTTAGCAGGGGATGATTGACGACTAGCGGCAAGACCGTTCCTCGAAAGTTGTATTAATTATCAATAGACCCCTAGAGAAAACCCCGGAAACTGGAGCTCCGGGGATAATTATCAGGGTTCATCTACCATGCTTTTATTCTAAGTGATTTTACTGATATTTTAACACATATTTTTATTGACATATATAAATAGATGTGTTAATGAAGTTCTATAACAGTAAGTCAGTTGACGCTCTAGGTATAGCAGAAGTCATTTGTCAGAAGTCATTTGTCAGAAGTCAAACTCTTGCGCTTCTTGATGCAGTCGCTCATGGGGGAAACCCCCAAGACCGCTTAGGTGCGCTTGACCTTGGCGAATTAAATTCGCCACGGGTCGCACCTCTGCATCGCTTACAAAGGGTGTGAGACTTTTGTCATGTCCTAACTGCCCTGGCGACTGCTATAACACAGGCATGACTTGAGCTATAGCACTACGCGCTATATCAGCTTATTGAGGGGTGTTCAAGGTAAATCATGTACTTGCGGCAGTTAGCCCAATCAATGCTTAAGTTTTCCTGGATTGTTGAGCTAACTGCTGAGAGGTTCATAGCTAAATGCTGACATGACGAGATAGGATGATCTACAAGGTGAAGACTATAGACCCACGTAACTATGCCACGCACTCAACGCAACGATAACTTTATCGATAAAACCTTTACGGTGATGGCAGACATCCTCTTAAAGGTTCTGCCTACCAATAAGCAAGCCAAGGAAGCTTTTGTCTATTACCGAGATGGTATGTCAGCTCAAGCGGATGGGGAATATGCTGAAGCTATGGATAATTACAAAAAAGCGTTGGAACTGGAGGAAGACCCCAACGACCGCAGCTTTATTATCTACAACATGGGGCTGATTCAAGCCAGTAATGGTGAGCATGAGCGTGCTTTAGAACTCTATCATCAGGCTCTTGATATCAACCCCCGTATGCCTCAGGCCCTTAATAATGTAGCCGTAATTTACCATTATCAAGGTGAACAGTCTAAGGAAGCTGGGGATAGTGAGGGGGCAGAAGCTTTGTATGACAAAGCGGCTGATTATTGGAAACGAGCTATTCGCCTTGCTCCTAATAACTACATTGAAGCCCAAAACTGGCTGAAAACTACAGGTCGTTCTACGATGGATGTTTACTTTTAGCGGCTAGCTTCTAGTTAATAAATTTGATAGTCTGTAAGCTATCAGCTATCAGCGTGTCGCGTATCAGCTATCAGCTAATGCTCTAAGCACAGGCTAAGTGGAAAGCTTTTGAATAAAACAGATGAGCATTCGTTTAATCTTTGTTATCTCTACTGCCAGGGATTCATAGTCTTTGGCTGATGGGCAAATCCCCAGACTTTGAATTATCATTAATCTCGAACTATTAAATTATCCCGTTTGCTCAATGCCCATGCTACGGGAACTAGCTTTATTTTAAACATGATAGCTGACAGCTGACCGCACCTCAAGTAGCACCATCTGTAGCGCATATGCTTACGATAGTCTTTATAGTTTTTGATTTCGGCTAAGCCTTTTTATAACCAAATTATGATAGACCGCGAACAAGTCCAAAAAGTTGCCAATCTTGCTCGTTTAGAACTGAAAGCAGAGGAAGAGGAGAAATTGGCAGCTCAGATGAGTAGTATTTTCGAATATTTTCAACAGCTGAGTGAATTAGATACTGAGGATGTGCCGCCCACTACACGGGCGATTGATATTAGCAATGTGACTCGACTGGATACTCTCAAACCCTATACTGACAGGGATTGTATGTTCAGGGAAGCTCCTGAGCAGGATGGTGATTTCTTCAGAGTGCCAAAAATTATCACTGAAGGGTAAGCTATCAGCGTGTCGCGTATCAGCTATCAGCTATTAGCTATCAGCGTGTCGCGTATCAGCTATCAGCTATTAGCTATCAGTTATCAGCGAACAGCGATTAGCGCTACGCGCACGCTACGCGAACAGCTTATGTGCTATGGGCACGATGATTGAGGAGGAAACCGTTAATACTACAATAGGTAAGTATTCGTTTAATCTGAGTTAAGTCACAGCGTCGTTCGCACAGCGTGGCCAAACGCGCACGCGTGGCCGTTCGCGTAGCGTGGCCAAAAGGCCAAAAGGCCAAGGCCAAAGCCTGTGCCACAAAGCTTTTCGCTACGCTGGGTTGATTTTAAGCTGACCGCTGACCGCTGACCGCTGAATGCTTACACTGAAGGATAACTGGGGTTGAAAGGGTTAACTAATAGTTTGTTGTTGATGGTTGATGGTTGACGGTTGAGGGTTAACTATCAAAATAAACCATAAATTTTTCAATTAAACTATAAAAAACACACCATTTTATGGTAGTGAATTCCTCACCTTTGATTTCTGATCCTTCCTTAGACCCATGCATTCCCAAGTAGATTTCCAAGATGCCTTTGATGTGATTGTAGTTGGCGCGGGACACGCTGGTTGTGAAGCCGCCCTAGCTTCAGCACGGTTGGGCTGTCGTACTATCCTACTTACCCTCAACCTAGACAAAATTGCTTGGCAACCCTGTAACCCAGCAGTGGGAGCACCGGCCAAGTCTCAACTCACCCATGAGGTAGATGCTTTGGGTGGAGAAATTGGCAAAATGGCTGACCGTACCTACCTGCAAAAGCGGGTACTGAACTGTTCACGGGGACCAGCGGTTTGGGCTTTGCGAGCGCAGACGGATAAGCGAGAATATGCGGCTGTGATGAAGGAGATTGTAGAAAATCAAGAAAACTTGACTCTCCGGGAAGCCATGGTCACGGATTTGGTGCTAGGGGCTAATGATCAGGTGATAGGTGTTCAGACTTACTTCGGTGTGGCTTTCCAAGCATCGGCAGTAATCTTGACAACTGGGACTTTCCTGGGTGGACGGATCTGGGTGGGAAACAAGTCCATGTCAGCAGGACGGGCTGGGGAATTTGCGGCAATTGGGTTGACTGAAACCCTTAACCGCTTAGGCTTTGAAACGGGACGACTCAAGACGGGAACCCCCGCACGGGTAGATAAGCGCTCCGTAGATTACAGCAACTTGGAACCTCAACCAGGGGATGAGGAGGTGCGCTGGTTTAGCTTTGACCCAGATGTGTGGGTCGAACGAGAGCAGATGTATTGCTATCTGACCCGTACGACTTCTGAGACTCACCGGTTGATTCGGGACAATCTTCATCTATCCCCAATCTATGGAGGCTGGGTGGAGGCTAAAGGACCCCGTTCCTGCCCTAGTATTGAAGATAAAATTGTGCGCTTTGCTGATAAGGAAAGCCACCAGATTTTTATTGAACCAGAAGGACGAGATATTCCAGAACTCTATATCCAGGGATTTTCTACTGGATTACCAGAGAATTTGCAGTTGCAGCTATTGCAAACTCTTCCGGGATTAGAAAATTGCGCTATGCTCCGTCCTGCTTATGCGGTTGAGTATGATTATTTACCAGCGACTCAGTGTTATCCAACACTGATGACTAAAAAAATTGAGGGATTGTTCTGCGCTGGACAAATTAATGGTACCACTGGCTACGAAGAAGCAGCAGCTCAGGGGATTGTAGCGGGAATTAATGCAGTGCGCTATGTAGGCCATCAGGAAATGGTGGTGTTTCCTAGGGAAGAAAGCTATATCGGCACGTTAATTGACGATTTGTGTACCAAAGACCTGCGGGAACCTTACCGAATGCTGACTAGCCGTTCGGAGTATCGGTTACTATTGCGGTCCGATAACGCTGACCGCCGTATGACTCCTTTAGGACGGAAACTGGGTTTGATTGATGACCGTAGGTGGCAGCTGTATCAACAAAAACAGGGAAACATCACCACAGAAAAAGCCCGACTCCAGTCGGTACGGATTAAGGAACATGATCCAATCGGAATTGCGATCGCATCCGATACCCAGCAAAAGATCAAAAACTCGATTACCTTAGCTGAGTTACTACGTCGTCCTGGTTTCCACTATGTCAATCTAGACCAATATGGACTCGGTGACCCTAACCTGAATCAGTCGGAACGGGAAGGAGCAGAAATTGATCTAAAATATGATGGTTATCTTAAGCGTCAGCAAAAGCAAATTGACCAAGTTTCTCGGCAAGCTAATCGGCAGTTACCACCAGATTTGGATTATGCTGCTATTGAAACTCTATCCAAGGAGTCTCGTGAAAAGCTTAGCCAGGTCAAACCTATGACTATTGGTCAGGCATCCAGAGTTGGCGGGGTTAATCCAGCAGATATCAATGCCTTGCTGGTATATCTAGAGGTGCGGGAACGAAAGTTCACTGCTGTTGTGGCTCCCTAATTTCAGGTTCGTTATTGCTCCCTGGTTGATCACCAGACGGGATATCCAACCATGGGAGGATTTTTCCCATAGAAAAGTCTAGTTTTGGGTCTCGGAAGATAATCTTCTGAAAGATATAGTCATAGTCATAGTAACGAGAGATACCATCGATGTCTCAGGATGTGATTACCAAAGAAAAATCAACAGAGCGGTTGAACCCTCCCCTTCCCATTCAGCCATGGTCGGTAGATGCTGAAGCCGATAGGTTAATGGATGATTTATTTGGGGATCTGTACCAAATGATTGAGAACGGCTGCGAGTTGCCGACAGAACCCCCTGAGCCAGACTATGTCTCCTTGGAACCGATAGCAATCCCGAAAATTCCCATACCAGGGGCAATCATTCCGTTTCTGGAATCCCCACTCCCCTCAACACAGGAGTTAGCCGAAACCACCTCAAGTGAGTTGCAAACGACAACGGCAGATACTAACTCTAGTACTGTCGCCGATCACTCTGGTCAGTTTTTAGACAAGCTCCTATGGGCTTTAGCCTTACTGTCCCTATCAGCAATCACAATGATGTGGCTGACTAGCCAGGGAAAGCTAACTTGGTCATGGTTGAACAACTTAGTGGCTTTGGGATCAGTTCAACAAGGCAAAGTCTCAGAACCTGATGCCCAGTTTATTAACTATATGTTGCGATCGCTAGAAGTGATTGACCGCAAAGCAAAAGCTATCAAAAAGCCTGTGATCGCCCAATCATTACCAAACCCCACGCCTCCCAATCGTCCGGTAGCTCATAATTCAGCACCAACTGCACCACCAACTGCTGTCAAAGAACGTGTCTTAGAACGAGTTTATTACATCCCGATTGAAAAGGTTCCAACCCCTGATCCTGCCATAGCATCCTCAGCGCCATCAGCGCCAGTTAAACCATCCCCTCCTACCACCCCTAAAATTACACCTAAACCATCACCAATCCCGAAACCACCGTCAAATGCTGTTCTAGAACCACCACCACCAACTATTCTAGAATTACCGCCACCACCAATCCCAGACCCCCTGCCCACCGCTACTCTTGACCGACTCCCTCCGCCCCCACCTCCCCCACCCTCATCACCTGCCATCAAACATACCTTGGTGGGATTACTGGAGCTAGGAGAACAATCTGCTGCTTTGTTTAAAATTGATGGTGTTACCCAACGGGTTAAGCTGGGGGAAGCAATTGCTAATAGCGGTTGGACTCTAGTCTCTGTAGATAATCAGGAAGCAGTGATTCGACGCAATGGTGAAGTTCGTTCAATTTACGTTGGACAACATTTTTAGTTATGTAAGATCATGACTGTAATAAATCACCATATCGAATTTAAAAAACAAATTCTAACGCTCTAAGGAAATTAACAACAGGATGGCTCGGTTGCCAATTGCCAATGGTATTTTATAGTCGATTATATTATGTATGCGTACGCGTAGCGTGGCCAAAGGCCAATCGCGTACCCGATTTGTGCGATCGCGATCGCACAAATCCCAATGCCCAATTTTAAATTAACTATTCATAACTAACTATAGTTATAGCAGTCGCCAGGGCAGTTAGGAGATGACAAAATTCTCACACCCTTTGTAAGCGCAAGAGTTTGACTTCTGACTTCGTTAGAGTCGATGCCTGGTATTACCCAGGGCACCTCTCCTTCAAATCTGGGCGTGCGACTTTCACCGCACCCAGCTCCTAGATATCCTGACCTTTCGGTCTGCTTCCGTGGATTAGTTGATGGCAGGAGAAGCGAAAAAATCACATACCGTTAGAACTACAGATGCTGCCTGGGACGGCCTAAAAGAGATGGCAGACAGGGCAGGTCTAACACTATCTGAGTATTTGGAAGCTTTGGGGAAGACTGGCTTACTCCCTTAAATACTTGAGGGGAAATTCATCCCTGGAGACGAAACCTAAGGAGAGTGGAGCCTTTATGGTTAGTCAGCTATGCATAAAAGAGGTGCGACCCGTGGCGAATTTAATTCGCCACGGGTCGCACCTTTAGATGCGGACGAAAGGACTTGAACCTTCACGTCTTGCGACACTAGAACCTAAATCTAGCGCGTCTACCAATTCCGCCACGTCCGCTTACCTTGCGATTTATATCATAGCATAAATTATAGCCTTTATAGCAACTGCTGGGGAAAATTTTCCCAAATCCCGGTTAAAAACCCCCTTTATCATCTACACCTCAACTTTCACCCCGCCCCGGAAGGCAACATACCCTTCAATTGGTTTCGCCTTCTCCTTGGTACTGGGGTAATACCAGGCTGCATCCTTATTTTCTTTACCATTCACAACTATGGTATAATAGTTAGCTTGACCTTTCCAAGAACAGGTTGTGTGGGTACTACTTTCCTTGAAATACTGCTTGTTGATGGAGTCGCGGGGAAAGTATTGATTGCCTTCCACCACCACACATTCGTCGCTCTCGGCTAGTAACGCTCCGTTCCAGATTGCTTTTGGCATGGTTTACTTACTTGTGGTTGACCTACTTAATTGAATACTATTTCTAAGTTGACTAGGTCAACAGCATTGAAGTGCAAATGGTGTTTCTTGACCGTTGACCCTAAACTGTGACCTTCAAAAGCATTGAGAACTGCTATAGTAAGCATTCAGCCGTGAGCCATTCGCGTAGCGTGGCCATAGGTCAAGGCTCACGCTACTTGAGGTGCTGTCAGCCGTCAGCTTATTTTATTCAAAAGCTGTTCGCACCTTAAGTAGCGTCGTCAAAGCCCAAAGCTTACCTCTTTTATTCAAAAGCACCTCAAGTAGGGTGCGCATTAGCTGATAGCTGATCGCTGATCGCTGATCGCTGATCGCTGATCGCTGATCGCTGATCGCTGAACACTGACCTGCCATAGATGATAATCGCAATTGAAGGCTAGAATCCAGTCAGGAATAGTTGCCAATCCACCTCAGCCAAATCCATAGTTTGGTTAATTGCTCGCATCCTATTCCGAGGAGCCCACTAGTAAACTATTATAACTGGAGACCGCAAGTCAATATGTCTTTCACTGCTAGTGTCATTTCAGCAAAAGAATGGGGAGCTAAACCCCCAAAAAAATGGCCAGATACTACTAGACCACGATATATTATTATTCACCATACTGCTACTCCCAATGCCCCGAATGATCTATCCAAAGGAACCTTATGGGGCTCCAGAAGTTTGGCTAGGAGTATTCAAAAATCCCACATGGACGGCTTTGGCTGGGATGACTCAGGTCACAACTTTTTGAATACCACGGGTGGATATTTACTCGAAGGTAGACAGGGTTCCTTATCAGCGATTAAAAAAGGACGTTCTGTCAGCTCTGCTCATGCTGGTAGTACCCTAGGTAACCAGTCACCGGGAATTGAAAATGAAGGCACCTTTATCAGCTACCGGATGAATGCCAAACAATGGAAAAGTTTGGTAGATTTATGTGTTTCGATTTGCAAAACTACCAAGATTAGCCCAGATAATATTAAAGGACATCGAGACTTTTCACCAACCCAATGTCCTGGGGATTGGTTATACAGTCAATTGCCTCGGTTGCGCCGAGAAGTTCGTCAGCGCCTTGGCTCCTCAGTTGAAGACTATCTCAGAGAAGGAGACACTGGTCTGAAAGTCAAAGAGCTACAGCAATCCCTCCAAACTCAAGGGTTTAGTCCCGGTCCAGTTGATGGCATTTTTGGTCCTGCTACCACCAAAGCAGTGATTTCCTTTCAGAAGTTTGAGGGACTCAATCCCAATGGATTAGTGGGATCAAAGACCTGGGACGCACTGAAAAGTTCTTCTAAACCATCAGAGAAATCTCCTTCTGAACCAGGTAACAAGAAGCGCCAGCCTGTGGTTATCGTGAACACCTACAAGTATTATCGTGGCTTACCTCACCAAAAACAAGCGATTGAGTGGCTACAAAAACAACTACCAAAAGAAGTCTTGGAAGAGTTTTCAGAAAGATGGCGTAGTGATAAACCCTCATCTGGCTATCTTCCTTTAATTGAAGGAGCAGTTGGCTCAGAAGTAGAGGAACTACAGCAGCGGCTCCAAACCCAAGGATTTTATGCTGGTGCAACGGATGGGGATTTTGGCTCTCGGACAAAAGCTGCGGTGATTGCTTATCAGAAAGCGAAAGGATTATATGCTGATGGGATTGTGGGTTCTATAACTTGGTCTACTTTGAATCTTGACTAATGGGAATCGGTAATTTTGAATTGGTAATTGCTAGTTTACGATGACCCATTAATCATTAATCTATACAAGTTATTTTTTTTAGAAAGGAGGCTAACAAAGTATTTTGTTAGCCTCCTTTATCTAGGGATAAAACCAGTTAAATTTAAGCTATTTTTTTTATGCCTATAGACATAATTAAACGTAACTATGTTACTGGTTACGTTTATTAACGTTGATAAAACTCTTTATGTGAACCGTTTACCCTTGTCTAATATAGCACTACGCATTAAAGTTAGAATATTGATACAAGCAGCAAAAGCTGTTGTAGTCAACTTTTTCCTCTTGCCTCTTGTCTCTTGCCTTGCGCGTAGCGCTATACCTGATCTTAACAGTCAAGTTTAATTGTATATAACTACTTGAATCGAATATTTCTGATCTTATCGATCTATTCGGAAAACAGGTTGGTACTGTCGCAGACACGACCTCTGCCAGATATATGAATCAACAGCCAGTCAAGCTAATTGAATTTGACCAGGTGGAAGATGCATACAAAGCTCTCAAAGCGGGGCAAGTGCAGGCTTTAGTTTATGATTCACCAAGGTTACTTTACCAAACGTCACAAAACCGAGAATACCAGATTGTGGGTGAGTTGTTTGCTGAACAAGACTACGGCATAGTTTTGCCTCAAGGTAGTCATTATCGTGAGCCAATCAACCGAATTATTTTGCAATTACAGGAAGACGGAGAACTCACCAACCTAGAGCAAAAGTGGTTTCCTTCTAACCAGTAAGATTAGGTATGCTTAATCACGTACAATAGGGTCGATTGCATGCATAGTAATTGGTAATTGGCCATTGGTAATTGGTAATTGGTAAAGTGACACAAGAGATACAGCTTCAAATTGAAACAATTGATGAAAAATCCCTGCACCTAAGGACAGTCAAGGCTTTGGGACGAGCACACGCAACCACTCTTGGTCATTTTCCTGAAGGAGCTTTTGATCAACACGCACTCAGTCGTCAAATACTTGTGGCTCTTACTCCTGAAAAAAAGTGTACCGGTTATTTGTTATACCGGAAGGTGCGTAGACATAATATCATCGTTCTTGTTCATCTATGCATCGAGCCATCATGGCGTGGTAACGGTATTGCTAGAAAGCTAGTTAATTATCTAAGTCAGAATACTCAGGACTTTTACGGCATTAAACTCAAATGCCGTCGTGATTATGGATTAGAGAGAATGTGGTCTCACTTAGACTTTGTTCCTTTGGCTGAAAAACCCGGAAGGAGCAAGGATGGAAAACTACTTACCGTTTGGTGGCGCGATCACGACCATCCTACCCTATTTTCTACGGTTGCTACCCAAAAACTTGAGTCTAAATTATGTGCAGTCATTGATACCAGCGTGTTTTTTGACTTGCAAGGAGATGAAGCTAGGTCAAAGGCAGAATCTGACTCTCTACTAGCTGATTGGTTACAACCTGACTTGGAGTTATGTATAACTAATGAAATATTTAAGGTCATCAATACTATTGATGATACTAAACAAAGGAATAGTAAACGCCAGTTAGCCGATACCTTTACTCAACTCCCCTACAATCAGAAAGACTTTGAAACAGCTTGTCGCGCTCTAACCAAGGTTTTGTTATCAACTCAGGTAACTATCAATGAATCTCAACAGCGTCAGTTAGCTATAGCCATAGCTTCAGATGCACCATTTTTTTTGACTCGTAATTCACAAATACTAGCGATCGCAGATGCTATCAATGAGGAATTTAACTTATCAATCCTTAGTCCTACTAGTTTAATTGTTAAGCTAGATTACCTTCACGAATATATTAACTATCAGCCTGTACGCTTAGCAGGCACAGGTATCACTAGACAAGTTGTTCATAAATTAGATCAGGTACCTTTCTTGAGTCAAAGGTTTTTGATTGCTGCTAAGGGAGAAAAACTTAGTGATTTTCAAGGAAGGCTGGGCTATATTATTGCTAATACCGATAAATTTAATTGTTATATTATTCTGCAGTCAAAAAATACTCCCAAAAACAATACTCCCCTAGCTTTAATTGCGTATCATACCGATAAAACTCATGAGTTAAAGGTGCCAATTTTTCGGGTTAGATCAGGTCATCTTGAAGAAACAATAGCGCGTTACTTAATTTTTTGGTTTATATCCCTGTCAGTAAGTAAAAATCTGCCATTTACACGAATTACTGAACCTTATTTGAATCAAACTATTCTTAGCGCTATTCAAGATGATGCTTTTTTTAAAGTTAAGGATGGTTATTTAAATGCCAATCTTGCGGTTGCGGTTACGGCGACAGAATTATCCGACTATCTCACTAATTTAGCTAATCTAAGTCCGGATTATAATTTTTGTCTAAAAATTGCTGAAACCCTCAAAACTGATAATTTAACCAAAGCGGTAAAAACAACTATAGACGTTGAACGCATACTGTGGCCAGCAAAAATTATTGATGCTGACCTTCCTACTATAATCATTCCTATTCAAGCAGAATGGGCAAAGGAATTATTCGATGAAGACTTAGCTAACCAGCTCCTATTGAGATCGGAAACTGATCTGGCGCTAAAACGTGAACTTGTCTATTATCGAAGCCATAGAGGTAATGGTGGCTTAAAACCAGGGGTTGTTGGTAGAATTCTTTGGTATGTAAGCTATAATAAAAACTATTGTGGCACAGGACAGGTAAGAGCTTGCTCTAGACTTGATGAAGTAGTCGTCAACAAACCTAAAAATCTCCATCAACAGTTTCGCAGATTGGGTGTATATGAATTAGAAGATTTAATGAAGCTTACCAAAAATGATCCTAATAAAAAGCTGATGGCCCTTCGATTTAGTAATACTGAACTGTTTAAAAATCCTATAAATTTGGCTGAAATTAAAGAAATACTTGGTAAGCGTGTAACAGTTCAATCACCGTTGCGGATTGAACAGGAACAATTTACAATGATATATAGAGAAGGCACCCCAAATAAGTAGTGTTAACAATGCCCAATGTGTTGTTATTATCAATTCGTCCTAAATATGCTAGTCAATTATTCAATGGAACCAAAAAAATTGAACTTCGTCGGGTGCGTCCTCGATTAGAAGCAGGGGATATTGTTGTGGTTTATGTCTCCGCTCCAGATAAGGTTTTATCGGGTTTTTTTGAAGTGGAAGACGTTATTCAAGACCGCCCGGATAACCTTTGGTATAAAGTAAAAGACAATGCTGGGATAGAAAAAAAAGATTTTAATGAGTATTATGAGGAAGCCGCCGTCGGTTATGGGATCTGCTTAAAACTCATAGAACATTTTGAGCCACCAGTAACCTTACAAGATTTGAGAGCAAAATGGGCTAACTTTAGACCTCCACAATCTTATCATTACTTAACGACTAGGGAATTTGAGTATCTTAAGTCTATTGTAGAGGATAAAATGGAAATTAGGTCAGAGCATTATATCAATTAGCTAAATCTTTGCTAAGAATAGATTTGGTAATGGGTCATGGAGAATCGATAATGGATAATAGCAATGCAATAACCCATGAATGATAATCAATGACTAACTAACTAACAGTCTAGAATTTATCAAACATGTTCTAAAAAAAATTAGGTGGATAGTATGGTAGGGGATAAGAAAGCTGAATTGGTCAGTCTATTTCAGGAATTTATCAGTTCATATCCCTACACACCGGTTGGGTTAAGTCACATGGCAACCTACAAGGAGCAGCGTCGCCTTTGGTGTCGGAATTTTGAAGCCATCTCTGCCATAGTGGAGTCTGGAGAAGCTATAACAGAACCGATACTATTTCAGCTATTCCCTGATAGAGAATTGGCGATTACGTTGAATAGTCAATATGGTGAGGGTGATGCTTCATGGATACTAACTATTCCTAGAAAATATGATAATTATTTAGAATTACAATTGCCGTCAACACTGACATCCCAGCAGCAATGGATACAAAGGTTAGTAGAGCAGATTGGTTACGACATCCTTGAATTTGTTGGTTGCTGCACTAAGCATCCTAATCAGTTATCAGCAGCTTGTGATCAGTTTTCTACAGGGGAATACTCCAAAGGTTTTCCGACGGAAATGCTGACGAATCTCCTCAATGGGCTGCAACCAGATAGGTTTCTGTTAATCAATGATAATTCTCGACAGGTTATCAATTATTTTGTTAATACATCCTACGGAAAGAGACTGACAGATTATCCAGCAGCAAATGCTACAGGATTGAAGCTGATTAAAGCCTTAGATAAAACTATGCATCAACCGGGTGTACCAGTGCTCAGGGATAATGATTTATTCGATATGTTTTGCTACTGGTTGGTTGCGGTTAAAGGGTATAATTTTTCGGGTAAAGAGGAGGTTATCGAATTTACCTCTGATGGTTCAAGGATAGCGTTACCAGAGGAGTATACGGTAAGCGAATGTGCTAAAGATACTGGTTTTGATATAGCAGAGTTAGAGGCATGGATACGTGCTATTGAACGCAAAGGACAAGGAATTTTTTACGGCCCACCAGGTACAGGTAAAACCTATAGTGCTCAAAAAATTGCTAACCATTTAATCAGTGGAAGTGATGGCTTCACAAAACTTGTCCAATTTCATCCTGCCTATTCCTATGAAGACTTTATTCAAGGTATCCGTCCACAAAGTCAAAATGGGGAATTGAGATATCCTCTAGTTCCAGGCAGATTCCTAGAATTCTGTAAGAAAGCTGAGTCTCGGCGAGGAATTTGTGTTCTAATCATCGATGAAATTAATCGTGCTAACCTCGCTAGTGTGTTTGGAGAATTATTGTATCTACTAGAGTACCGGGATCAAAAAATTCCCTTAGCTGGCAGTAATCAACTATTCAGTATCCCGAAAAATGTTCGGATCATCGGTACTATGAACACAGCAGACCGTTCTATTGCTCTAGTTGATCAGGCATTTCGCCGTCGCTTTGCATTTATTCGGCTCTCTCCCAACTATGAAATCTTAAGACGATATCACCAAACAACGGATTTTCCAGTTAATGGATTGATTAAGATACTCGAACAAATAAATAATGCGATCGCAGATCCTAACTACTCCCTGGGAATCTCCTTCTTTCTACTAGAAACTATAGCTGATGAAATTGAAGATATCTGGCGAAGGGAGATTGAGCCATATCTAGAAGAATACTTTTTCGATCAACGGGATAAACTAGAGCAATTTCGTTGGGACACTATAAAATTAAAAATTAAAAATTAAAAATATAGCGTTTCAAATACTTATGAAGTAAATTCAATGTTCTTACCCCTACTCCCTACTCCCTACTCCCTATTCCCTATTCCCTGTTCCCTGGGCGTAGCCCTATAAAAAATGAAAATAATTAAACTAACGGAGTATCAGCCAGATAAGATCCCACGCTACCAGATTCCAGAATCGCTAATCAATGAATTGCAGCAAAAATACAGCAATCAGGTAACAGTAAATCTCGAATACTCCAAAACCGGGGATTACTGGCAACTAACCTCTCAAGGATGGGTAGGTTATATTCCCCTAAGCAATGAACTGAGCATCCAACTCCAGCCGAAAGTCCCCCTAAACAATCTTTTCGGAATGCTGGACTATGCTTATAACCTTAGAAGCTTTCACATTCTAGAGGGGTTGATTGATTGTAAATCTCTAGAAGAATTTTACGATTACCTGGTCAGTATCCTTATTAATGGCATACGCGATCGCATTCGCCAAGGACTCTACCGCACCTACATCCCCACAATTGCTCAACTAGCATACCTTCGGGGGCGTTTGGATGTACAGCAAACGATCCAGAAGCCATGGGATATCAAACTTAACTGCCATTACGACGAACACACTAGTGACATCGAAGATAATCAGATTATCGCCTGGACACTCCACTGTATCTGTCGCACTGGTTTATATAGCGCTAAAGTAAGTCCAATGTTGCGCCAAGCCTATCATGCCCTACAAAACCTTGTCACCCTACAACCTTATAGCGCTAGGGATTGTATTGGACGAAACTATAATCGGCTCAATCAGAATTACCAAAGGTTACATGCTCTTTGCCGCTTTTTTCTCGAACACAGTGGACCAAGTCATAAAACAGGTAGTAATACCATGTTGCCCTTTCTAGTTAACATGGCAAAACTCTATGAACGCTTTGTGGCTGAATGGTTAAAATCGCACTTACCCAGTGGCTTTGGCGTTAAGATACTCGAAAAAGTAAACATCGACAAGACATTATATTTTTACATTGATTTAGTACTGTACGAGGTAGCGACTGAGAAAACATGCTGCATTCTCGATACTAAGTATAAAATCCCTATTAGTCCATCTCGTGAGGATTTTAACCAAGTAGTAATCTATGCCATCACACAAGATTGCCAAGAGGCAGTTTTAGTATATCCAGCTCCTTTAACTCAACCCCTTGATGTTAAAATTCGTGATATTCGAGTCCGCAGCTTGACATTTTCCCTGGATGGGAATTTGGAAGAAGCTGGTCAACTATTCTTAAAAAAATTAACAGGACTGTCAGCTGAATGCTGACAGCGGTAGCCTGAATGCTTACGGTAATTGGTTATTTCCCTTAGCAATTACCCATTACAAAAAAAGAAGAACGATCTTGGAAATGATTCAAATGATTCAACAGACTTGATATCATTCATCATTGGCCAATTCTTCAACGCCCTGATGAATCACGATTGGTGTTCCCACAGACGCCCAATCAAATAACCACTCAGCATGATCCACAGCTACATTGACACAGCCATGACTTACTGGAGTACCAAACTTACGATGCCAGTATGCCCCATGGATAGCATAGCCCCGGTGGTAATACATGGCATAAGGTACATTAGCCAGATCGTAATCTGCACCACGCATTCTGTCCTTGCGACGCTTGGATTGAATAGTGAATGTACCAGGATGGGTAGGTGTTGAATCTTTACCAAAAAATTTGGGTAATCGCGCCCCGTCCTTATAGGACAGCTTTTTGTGAAATTAAGACTTGACGTTTTTTTCGCATCGTGTTAAAATAAAAGCCTAGCGAAAAAAAATAATGTTCTAGATAAACATGATCTTAAAATAAGTAGATAATGTAAAAAATAAGCTAAGAGATCAGCTTATTGCATAATCAAATCTAACGATTTGGATATCTACGAAAACATAAGATCAAGAAAAAGTTTATCTAACTTGTTAACTAGATTAGGTACGGTGGGGCACACCGAAACCTAGGTCATAGACCAAATACGCTTGTGGAGTGGAGACCTCTATTTTTCCTGGCTCCGGCCTGGTTAAACAAGTCACCCCGTTGAAGCAAGAATCCCCGTCCTTCCAGGGCGGGGAGTGTCAACAGTGGAGACAATTATTGCATAAACCGGTTGTCTACCTTCCCAAGCAATCAGCCTTTGATTGGTTAGGTCTATCTCAATCCAGCGTTCCTCTGAATCTTGCAGTTCCATCACTCTGGTAGCGATTTGCTCACTTACAGGATTGGTCAACGCTGGTGTTGTCCAGACAGCCAAGGCGATTAGCATCAGTGGGAAACTGGCAAACAAGCTTCTTAACGGATTTAGCCAGTGGAAAAACATATAACCTTAGCAGTCAATCAAACAAATCACCCATATCATAGCCTCAACTTAGAGAATCAGGGGCTAATCGTTGCTTTAGCTGTTTTGCTCGTTTTGCGATCGCATTCCAATTCCCCTCATCAATCAGGGATTGAGGAAACAAATTCCCTGAAAGACCCACAGCGATCGCTCCGATATTAATCAATTCCTGAGCATTGTCTATGGTAACACCACCAGTAGGAATTAAAGGGATGTGACCGAGTGGTCCAAGTAAGGCTTTGATGTAACTAGCACCACCGACTGCCTGAATCGGAAATACCTTAACACAGCTAGCACCAGCATCCCAAGCTGTCACAATTTCTGTGGGGGAAAGTGCTCCGGGAACCACTGGCACCTTAGCAGCTATTGCTGCTTTAATAACTGGTATATCTACATGGGGACTAAAGATAAACTGCGCTCCAACATCAATTGCCTGATGTAACTGAGATTGGTTTAAGATCGTGCCAGTACCGATGATACAGTTGGGTAATTCTCTATGGAGCTGACTAATCAGCTCAGGAGCATCAGCGCTATTCCAGGTAATTTCAATTAACCGTATACCCCCAGTGGCTACCGTCTTAGCCATCTGCTCGCCTAGGGATTTCGAGGATGCTCGAATCACAGCAATTACTCGCTGCTGTCGTAATAGGTTTAACCAGTTATCAATGATCAATTCTAGTTACCATTAGTTAAGCTCAACACCCTCGTGGGTTCCCGTAGCGTGACCTACGGTCAAACCGCATCTGCATAACTAGCAACTTGGGTTAATAAAATTTATATGACTTTCATAGAAAATGAAAATACAAGATTGAGACATTATTTAGCAAGACTACATCGACGCACTCTGTGCTACTCTAAATCTGAACAAGCGATGCAGCAAGGTCTTGGGGGTCTCTCCACACTCGCGCATTGCATCAATAAAATCTTGCATTTATCAATTAGGCTTCTTATTTATTATTTAAATTATCATAAAATTCCCCTTTATAGTTAAATCATTTCGATATTCAGCAACGCCCAATTTTGAGACAGTGTTTTTAAGTTCACTGAGCAATTGCGCTGTGAGGTAAGTTACGATGGTTTGATACTGGATTTAGGAAAATTAATCTATGAGCCTCGTTTTGGAACGTGAGACACCACCTTTGCGAGAAGATGAAACCGGAGCGATTCGAGTTGGAAATTCAAGGGTTTTGCTAGAGACTGTTATTCGAGCGTTTCAAGATGGTGCATCCCCTGAGTCTATTGTCCATCGATACTCGACTCTATCTTTGTCCGATGTTTACAATACAATTGGCTACTACCTTCGACACCAAAATGCGGTAGAAACATACTTAAATCAGAGAGAGCAATTAGCTGAATCAGTGCAGCAACGTTTGTCTAGTATCCAACCTGATCTCAGCGTAATTCGTACCCGTTTGCTATCTCAGCACAATCATTAGAAAGGGTATTGTGCTGTATTTGCCTTTGTGACCAATAATTACTCACTCTACAATACTGTACAATTTAGTAAATATTCGGAAATTTATGCTTAAAAGCCCGTGACGAGGATTGAACTCGTGACCTCACCCTTACCAAGGGTGTGCTCTACCACTGAGCCACACGGGCTAGATTGAAATTATTAGATTTACATTATTGGTTTGATTTAGCCTATTGTACTTTGGCCAAATTTACTCTGCCAAGGTATCAATTAATCAGCTTTTGATTTACCGAGGCCAAACCAGTCATGGTAATTAGTTAACGGTTAAAATCAGCAAATATTATGCTGACTTATCAAAAGCATATTTAGGTTATATCTCAAACCATTGTGGTGGGCCGGGCTGGATTTGAACCAGCGTAGGCATAGCCAACGGATTTACAGTCCGCCCCCATTAACCACTCGGGCACCGACCCTTTTAGCTCACATTTATAAATGTTAGCACAGCTTTTAGGAATTGTCAATTTTTTCAGGAAATCGACCGGAATTAGCCAATGCTGTAAGCGTTGTGCAATGCCCACCAGATCAGAACGCTGATACTGCCCAAAACCAGAATTGCTGAAATAACAACGGCTTTCGGGCTATCAGCTCCTTTAAACTTCATGATGCCACGATTGAGGTCTGACATAGTTTGTCGCTCCTGTTTGAGTTATCAGGGATCTAACCAACAAGTCGATTATAGCCAGGGCTAAATCAGGGGGAAATTTACCGATTAACCTTGGTATACTCAGCTTTGAGCGGTTATACTCGGCTTTTAAAGTGATCTCAGTACTGAAAACCTAGAGAAAAGTATAGGAAAAATTTATAAAATATATAGGATTTTCTTGTGAAAGTATTGCTATTAACCTTGGCAGTGCTAGTCAGTTCCTTGGTAGCGCTAGAGGTGGGTTTACGATGGCTGCTGGGCTTCGGTAATCCCCTGATTTATGTGGCAGATGAGGAAATTGGCTACTTGCTAGCCCCTAACCAAAGCACCAGACGGTTTGGCAACCGCATTGTCATTAATGAATATTCCATGCGCAGTCCCACCACTACTCCTAGCCCACCGCCATCGATGCTGCGGGTGTTCCTACTGGGGGATTCTGTTGCCAATGGGGCTTGGTGGACAGACCAAGACCAAACCATATCAGCACGGCTCCAATCTCAATTAGAACTATGGCTGACCAAAGACGTCTTACCAAGTCTAACCAAGGAGAAACCATTTGAAACAGTCGAAGTCCTTAATGCTTCTGCTAATTCTTGGGGACCACGAAATGAGTTAGCCTATCTACGACGCTTTGGCACCTTCAACGCCCATGTAGTGGTATTACTGATTAATACCGATGACTTGTTTGCTACAGCACCGACTTCTGTACAAGTGGGACGCGATCGCAATTATCCCAGCCAAAAACCCCTCTTAGCCATAGCCGAGATCTGGAGTCGCTATCTCCTGAGAGCACCAGCTATTCCTGAAATGGAAGCAGTCAGAGCAGAACCAGGAGACCGGGTTGGCTTTAATCTCAAGGCCATTGGGGAAATTAAGACCCTAACTGATGCTGCTGGAGCCAAGTTAGTGCTAGGGATGACCCCCCTACTCCGGGAAATTGGTACCAAAGGACCTCGTGACTATGAGTTAAAAGCCCGTAAACGCTTGAGTGACTTTACTGGCGAGCACAACATTACTTATCTAGATTTTTTACCAGTGTTCAATAACACCGAAACACCAGAAATACTTTACCGTGACCACATTCACCTTAGCCCCCAAGGAAATCAGAAAGTCAGTGAAGTTATATCAGCTCAGTTGACATCTCCCCCGGTTGAAACACGGGGGATTCTATGAGGATGTGAAGTCGCAGCGGTTTTCCCGTGCGACGCTTCGCGAACACAGCTCATTCGATATGATTTTTTAAGAGAGTTAAAAATGTCATACCTATGCGGGAGTGTCAAAGCTCCCCTACCCATCTTGGTTAGATCGAGACCTAACTGTTTGGCTACTTTCCTAGTAATGTTTCCCGCGCCATTACAGTCTGCATTAACTAGGTATCCTTCCTTGGTCTTATAAAGCCCGCGCCTTACTCTTTTTCCCGAAGGTTGCCATCCACTGGGTTTTTCACCGTGCTTAGGTAATGGGTCTTCGTCCAAGTACGACGCTTTACTTGTGTAAGATTCCTCAGTTACTGTCAATTTAATGCCATACTCAGGGCATATTTGTTCCAGCCTTTTGATTAATCTTTTTGTAGGAATTACTACAAAATTTTGATTACCTCTTCGACCTATATTAATTGAGTCTTTTTGTCGTTCATTCCATCCGATTACAATATTCCCAATGCGGTCGTTGAGGCAGCGATTAATAATGAAACGGGCGGCTTTATTGACTGCATCCCGCATTTGGTTATTTCGATTCCGCTGAACTCTATCTAAGTTCGTATCCCAATAAAACTCAGGCTTCCCGGTTTTGTATTTTGCGACCAGGCGAGCATAACCCTGATTCATTGACTTCAGCTTTCGACCATCAAGGATTAGACTCTTTCCATGAGTCGATACACCGGTCAACCAATTATCGCCACCATGATCGAAACTCCATGCCTGAGAATAATCAAGATTTGGGTTATCCTCTATCGGCTGTTTTTCATCATCTATCACCCAGTGGATCCATAGTTGCCCTAAATATGGTCGAATAGTCACCTCTTTGACCCAATCTGGGTCAAAAAAATACGGAGCTTCTAAGGCTATTTCAGTAAGTAATTCTGATTTACTCTCTTTGCTTATAGAAGGATAAAATAAACCTTCTTTGTAAGTAAGAGCTTGCCTGGGAAAAGTAACAGCTGCTAGTCCCCCTTTCTTTCGGTATCTAAGAAGCCTTGGTCTGTCTACCTGGCCTTTATAGTAAAGTCCAACTAATTGGTTGTAACTTGTAATTGATTCAGCCACAGACTTGAGAGTTTGCTGTGCTGATTGGGCGGCCATGGCTTTGTAGTGGGGGTTTTCTTTCAGCTCTTTACAAAGCTCTGCGTATTTAACCCCGCACTTATAAGTTCTCCACCCATACCGCAGTACATCTTCCTTCCAGTAAGTGGTGTAAGCCTCTACTTGTTGCTCTAGCCAACTGTAATGCTTTTGTTTAGAGTAATAAATCGCACAATTCCATAGACTGTTAGCATTCTCACATTGAAACAGCCAAAAAGCTTTTTCTTCATCATTAAATACTGCTTTTACAGGAATTGTTTTGTACATCTTGATCATCACCTCCTTTCAAATATTGTGACATATCTATAGTTTCATTAAATAGTTCCATTAAATAGTTTCATGGGTTCGAGATACGACTGGATTAATCCAGTCGCTCTGTTTCACACCCGGTCTAAAAACGCAGGGCTCTCACATTTCGGGGTGTCTTGGTAGCTTCATCAGTGATCACACTGGTCAGGTAAATGATCAAAGCCACAGGGGAAAAGGTTGATCGCAAATCCGAATTCAAGACCCCCTGTTGAAGTCAGTCCAGGCAGACTTTGTACTTATTTGTTCCTTACCCTATTGGGCTCCCCCTAATGTCGGTCAGTTACAAGTGCAACTGACCCCTACATCATCAACAACAAATCAACAACAAGTCACTAACACGGAACTGTCATGACGGAAGTATGGAGTTTATGATTCCCATTGTCTACGTTGTGCCAAACTTGACCATCAAGAGCCATCTGCTCAATCAAACTGGCCAAGCGCAGTGCTTTCAGAGCTTGTTCACCTCCGACAGAAGGTTGATTACCACCCCGTACACAATTGACAAAGTGTTCTAACTCAGCATGGAGTGGTTCAATATTACTGGTATAAACCTTCTCAATCAAACCATCCTGTCGGTAAAGCACTTGACCATAGTCGGTCATATAATTGGCAGTGGTTTGCCGATGAATTAGAATCTCATTATTTAGGAAATCAGCTTCCGTCAGAGAATTTTTGCAATGGGCAGCGATGCGACGGATTTTTCGGTGTGTCACTTTACTGGCCGTGACAGTACCAACAATACCATTGGCAAACCCCAAGGTAGCAGTGACGTAATCTAAATACCCGGAATCAGAAGCACGGCTGCCACTAGCGGTTAACCTTGTCACAGGTGAGGCTACCAATTCTAGTAATAGATCTATATCATGAATCATGAGATCCAAAACCACCGAGACATCATTGGCTCGGTCAGAGTAGGGACTCATGCGATGAGCTTCCACAGCCAGCAATTGTTCTGTCTTGAGAACTTTGCTCAGTTCAAGGAAAGCTGGGTTAAAACGTTCAATATGTCCAACTTGGAGAATACATTGGGACTCTGCTGCTGCATTTACTAACGATTCTGCCTCAGCAATACTAGCGGCAATCGGTTTTTCAATTAAGATATGCACTCCAGCTTGTAGACAAGTCATCCCGACGTCATGATGTAGACGGGTCGGTACTGCAATGCAAACCGCCTCTACATAGGGAAGAAGATCGTGATAATCTTCAAAAAAGCGAACACGGTACTTACTGGCAATATTTAAACCACGCTCGACGTTAATGTCTGCCACACCCACAATTTCAACGTCTTTGAGAAGACTCAAAACTCGGGCATGATGTTGTCCCATATTGCCAACGCCAATCACACCGATTTTGATTGGCTGCGGTAAGTTGCGCTGGACTTGATGATCTAGATGTCTTTGATAAGTACTATTCTGCACTCTTTTTTGCTCCTCCACCACTGGTAATAAGTCGATTTACTTAATCTAAGTCGCCTTAAACCATCCAGATAGTACCACAGCAACTATAAATGTGAAGAATTTCAAAGCTTTGTCCATCCCACTCAAGCTAAAAGAACCTTTAAAACATGTGTTCTATATTTATTGTGGTTTGACGAAATATGGAACACTAACCCTATGTGTCAGTTTGTGGGTTGTCTGTTGACAGAGCAATGAAATTATTAATTGGTAGTTGTAGTAACAGTGCAAAACGTTTGATTAGGCATTATCCTGATGAGACTTGTGATATCTGGTTGGATCATGTCTAAGAAAGTAATTGTGTTGTTATCTGGAGGTTTAGACTCTGCTACAGTTTTGTATCAATCAGTAGGAGACGGTTATGAGTGTTATGCCCTTTCCTTTGATTATCAGCAGCGACATCGACGAGAACTCAAATCAGCCTACGCAATTGCTACTGCAGCAGGTGTTAAGGAACATCAGGTAGTCAGGTTTGACTTACGGCAGTGGGGAGGTTCAGCGTTAACCGATGATAACCTTGACCTACCCAAGGAGCGTAGTCTAGAGCAGATGTCTCAAGA